>JQDQ01000185.1 GCA_000747625.2 Smithella sp. SCADC | reverse complement strand
GAAACATTTCTCGGCGGTATAAAATTCATGTTTAAGATTTTGTTTTTTTATCTGCTCTTTCATGTCTATGCTCCTGGCAAAATCAGGGTAGAGTAGAGAACTGGCAATGACCTCTACTCTACCCTGATTTTGCCAGGAGCATAGACATGAAAGAGCAGATAAAAAAACAAAATCTTAAACATGAATTTTATACCGCCGAGAAATGTTTCATTACAGAATTATCCAACACATCGGATGATCCTGAGGTGTCTATCGCCCGGGCGAGAGTGGAGCCGGGTGTTACCACCCGCCGGCATCTTTTGAAAGGGACTACGGAACGTTATTATATTGTCAGCGGCAAAGGGCGTGTGGAGATCGGAGAATTACCGCCGCAGGAGGTAACTGACGGCGACATCGTGTTTATTCCCCCGATGTGCCGTCAGCGCATTACCAATACCGGTACTGATGATTTGATTTTTCTCGCCATCTGCTCGCCTCGTTTTGTACCGGACGCTTACGAAGATATAGAGGATCAATAAAGTTTTGTTGTCATACCGCCGCAGGAAACTGTGTCACAATTAACTTTGCTGTCATTTCGAAGCGAAGCGAGAAATCTTGATTCCGGTAATTTTAAAACCCTAAGATTCCTCACCCGCAAGCGGGATTCGGAATGAAATTTTTCTTATTACGACATAGTCTCGCAGGCCGGTATAAATCGGAATCGAAAAGGTATAAATTATAATTTAATGGCTTGATTTTATTTAATAATGTTGGTAATTCTAAAACTATAGAAAAACGATTTATACAGAAGGAAACTGTCTGTGTTTGCAGAATTATACAGACAGTATAAACATTGTTATAAATAGTGAATTATTGAGTAGTAGACTAAATTTAATAGATAGCGATGATAAAACATTTAAAAAATTTTTAGAAACACGTCTGCATCCATTAGTCGTAAATAGTGCTGAAGAAGCAATTGAATTAGCAAATGATTTTAATCAGCACTTAAAAAATGATGGATATAAACTTCAAGTCACGTCTCATATTTCTGGTAAGCCTATATATTCTGTAATCTCTATAGAGACAAATTCAAATAGTAACAATGACGCAACTGTATATGAGATAGTCTTAAGTTTCGCCGGTGAAGACAGAGAATACGTAGAAGCAGTGGCAAAGTACCTGCGAGCAAATGATGTTAGTTGCTTCTACGATAAGTATGAAGACGTAACTCTGTGGGGGAAAGATTTAGTTGAACATTTGGATGTAGTCTATAGATCAGCACGTTATTGCGTCATGTTTATTTCAGAACATTATTCAAAAAAAATCTGGCCTACACATGAGCGACGTAGCGCATTATCGCGGGCTATTGAGCAAAAAGGTGAGTATATACTGCCTGCAAGATTTGATAATACGGAATTGCCTGGAATCAGACATACAATTGGGTATGTGGACTTAAAAAATAAAAAACCAGATGAATTAGCAAAAATGATTCTAAAAAAATTGGGGCGAAGTAATTGATAGGCTTATAACAAAACCAATCCACCCGATCGCTTCCGCTTCGGCTGATTTTTTCGTTATAAATGTAAATACAATTGTATTGTCAATACATTTGTGATATAGTCAAATTATGAAGAATTTTAAGTGGGACGAAGAAAAGAATAAGTTATTGAAAAAGGAAAGAGGAGTATCCTTTGAAGAAATATTAAATTCTACGTTTTGGGGAGCTGAAAAACATAAGACACGAAAGAATCAGATTGTTTTGTTATTCGAGCATGAAAAATATGTTTGGGTCGTGCCCTGTGTTGTTGACGATAAATTCATTTTCCTAAAAACCATGTTTCCTAGCAGAAAATATACGAAGATGCTTAAAAGCAAAGAAGGTGCAAAATGAAAAGAACAAAATTATCAAAAGAAGAAAAAGAAATTGAAGCTGCCTTGCTAAAAGGTGAATTCAAGCCTTTAAAAGGAAAGGAACTTAAAAATATTGAAAACGCCCTCAGGGCAAGGAAGAAAGATGTAACCATGACCATTAGGGTTAATAGTGAAGACATTGAAAAAATTAAAAATAAAGCAAATAAGTTGGGGGTAAAGTATCAGTCATACATTTCTGAAATTATACATCAGGTAGCGCAATAGAAATATTTTAAAAGGGCTTATAACAAAATCGCTCAAGCCGATCTCGCGCCCGTGGCCCGCTCCCGGTGAGCTTTTCGTTGGGACTGTTCAAAAATGTTCAGATGCGAGGCGCGCAAAAAACAGAACCGCGAGCCGTATATGACAATACGTTGATCGGTGATGTTTGCAGCGCAACGAAGCAGATGGGCGTTTTTCAACAGTCCCGCTACATAAAGCTTTCCGGGTCCACATCCGCCGTAATCTTCACATTACTGTTTTTATTTTTATTGATAACTTCCCGCGCGATTTGATGCAAAGCGTTTATATCCGTGCCTTTGATCAGCATCTGCCAGCGGAAACGGCCTCTGATTTTGGACAGCGGCGACTCCGCCGGGCCGATAATTTCCGTGGTATTTCCATGACGCGCGCTCAGTTTTTTAGCCAGCTTGCCCAGACGTTGTGCTTCTTCAACTAAAACGTCTTTCTTTACGGAAGATAAACGTAAATTAATTATCCGGCCAAAGGGCGGATAGTGCAAAGCTTTGCGAAAATCAACTTCTTCTTCGTAAAAAGATTTGTAATCGTGATTTTGCGCGTGTTGCAATGCGTAATGCCGGGGATTGAAGGTCTGGATTATTACTTTACCCGGAGAATCGCCGCGTCCACCGCGTCCGGCAACCTGAGTTATCAATTGAAAGGTTTTCTCTGCGGCACGAAAATCGGGCATATTCATCGAGGTGTCAGCGGAGATTACGCCGACCAGCGTAATAAAAGGGAAGTCATGGCCTTTGGTAATCATTTGTGTGCCGATTAGAATATCAATTTTTCTTTGCTCCAGCGCATGAAGAATTTTTTCCTGAGTTCCTTTTTGGGAAGTGGTGTCGGAATCCATTCTTTGAATGCGGGCGTCAGAAAAAAGTTTTTCTATTTCTTTTTCCAGTTTTTGTGTGCCGGCTCCATAACTCAAAATACGGCTGCTTTTGCATGATGGGCAGAGAGGCAGAGATTTTATTGTGTAGTCGCAATAGTGACATTTGACCACGCCTTCCGCCGCGTGATTTTTCAAGGAAACGGCGCAATTGGGACATCGAAAATTATAACCGCAATCAGCGCAGACTAAAAAGGTGTCAAACCCGCGCTTATTGAGAAAAAGCAAGACCTGTTCTTTCCGGGCAAGTGTTTCCTTTATCCCTTCAATCAGGGTGCCGGAAAGAATAGGTGTCTTTCCTGCCTTTTTCTGCTGTGCTTTCATGTCGATGATTTCGACCACGGGCATGGGCCGGTCGTCCACGCGCCGGGATAATTCCAGATAAAGGTATTTCTTTGTCTGCGCGTTGAAATAGGTGTGCACACTGGGAGTGGCCGAACCTGCAATTACAACAGAACAAGACATCTTTGCTTTCAGAATCGCCATATCGCGGGCGTTGTAGCAGAGCCTTTCATCCTGCTTATAAGATGAATCATGTTCCTCATCCACAATGATCAGTTTCAGGTTTTGCAGGGGAGCAAAAAGAGCGGAACGGGTGCCGATAACCAGATTGATCCGGCCGCGTTTGATTTGCCGCCACTGATCGTAGCGGACAGATTCGGCGATTCCGCTGTGCAGAACCGCTATTTTTTGTTCGTCAAATCTCCCCGCAACACGCGATATTAGCTGCGGTGTAAGAGCTATTTCCGGAACAAGATAAATCGCTGAACCGCCGTCTTTCAGAACTTTTTCGATGGCCTTTAAATAAATTTCCGTTTTCCCGCTGCCCGTGACTCCGTGAAGAAGTGCCGGCGCAAAAACGTTTTTCTCCAGACGATGCGAAATTTCTTCCATTACCTTAGTTTGTTGATCGTTGAGAATGATAGCGTTGTTGCTGCGGCTAATTGCCGAATCGAGCGAGGTCGTGCGCACTTTTTCTTTATCAGTAAAATTAATGATTCCTCTGTCGCGTAATCTTTTGATAACAGCGCCGGAGATATTGGATTTTTCAATCAGACTACTCAGGGCTATCGCTCCGGTCTTTTGAATAAAATCAATTAGCTTTCCCTGTTTATCGGTTAATTTTGTCTCAGCGATTTTATCTTGTGCTAGCGTCACAATTTTTTCGCTTAGAGGAGAAAGTTGCTTGTTTTGTCTTTTTTCTATTTGGACAAGTCCAGCCGATTGTAATGCCCGAGCCGCAGAAGAAATATTTTTCAGCCCGCTGATTTTGTTTATATTGTTTAGAGCTATACCTTGAGGATACTGATGCAAAAACTCCAGCAGTTTCTCCTGCGCTGGTGGCAGGTGGATATCCGTTTCCGGTGTCAGAGGAATTATCCAAAAGAAATCTTTTTTCTCTACCCCTGAAGGAATCAGTTCGGCAAGTGTCTTGCCCAGCGGATACATGAAATAATTGGCAATCCATTGATAAAAATCAAGATCGCTGGCGCCGAAAAGAGGTTCGTCATCAAGTATTTCAGCAATGGATTTTATATTTTTCAGCTCGCAGGATTGATTTATGCCGACAATAAAACCGGTGCGTTTTTTATTACCAAAAGGGACAAAGGCACGTTGGCCGATTTTGACTTCCTGCTGCAAATCCGCAGGCACTTCATAAGTGAAGAGTTTATCCGCCGGAATGTTTAAAGCAATTTCTACATACATGAACTTTTATTATCATCTTTGCTTTAAAAATGGAATTATTTAGGCCAAAAAAACGCCCCAATAATGGAGCGTTTTGATCAATATGAATTTTGAGGTTATTCGCCTTTGAGTTTTTCCAGTTTTTCCTGCTTGGTTTTACAATCGATGCAAAGCGTAGTGACAGGTCTGGCCATCAATCTTTTGTCGGAGATTGGTCCTCCGCAAACTTCACAAATACCAAAAATGCCATCATCGATCCTTTTGATAGCTTCCTGCATTTTCATGATCAGCTTGCGTTCCCTGTCGCGGATGCGTAATTCAAAATTTCTGTCGGATTCCAGAGAAGCTCTGTCGTTAGGATCAGGATAGTTTTCCTTGCCGTTGGTCATTTCGGAAACCGTTTTCCCCGCTTCGCTGAGCAACTCATTTATTTTTTGAGTAAGCAAAACTCTGTATGTTTCCATTTTGTCTTGTTTTTGTTTTACGTTTGCCTGTTTTTCCAAAATATTCACTCCTTCTATGAAAAAATCGGGTCGTCCTTATTACACAAGTGAATTTTATTTGTAAAGGAGAATCTTTGTCAACATAATTTTTTTATTATATTGGCGGATATCGTGATAATTCAATTAAAATCAATAAATTTATTGCCGGAACAATAAATTTGTTTAATTTTTTCCACGATGTTGGTTGTGGATTTCCCCTCTACTTCGGGAATTATTACTACCCGGCCTCCCCATTTTTTTATTTCTTCCCGGCCGACAACTTTTTCTTCCGGCCAATCTCCTCCCTTGATCAGAATATCCGGTTTCAGAGATTTGATTAATTTCAATGGTGTTGATTCTTCAAATATAGTTATAAAATCAATAAATTCAAGAGCAGCAAGAATTTCGGCTCTTTCTTTTTCATTAATTAAGGGTCTTTTTTCTCCCTTGATTGAACGCACGGAGGAGTCGCTGTTGAGAGCGAGCACCAGTACATCGGCGGTTTTTTTAGCTTCGCGCAAATAACGGACATGGCCGACATGCAAAATATCGAAACATCCGTTGGTAAAAGCTATTTTCTTTCCTTTCTTCCGCAGAGCTTCCAGTTTATTCCGGAGAGCTTCTCTTTCTAAAATCTTATGCATTCCCGCTCCTTGTACTGAAATTAATTTTGGAGGACTCTGGCCAGTGTTAAAACAGAAACTTTTCGAGCTCCAGCCTTGATTAACGTTTTTGCGCATTCATTGACCGTGGCGCCGGTGGTGTAGACATCGTCAACGAGGATGATATCTTTGCCGGCGATTTTCTCCTTGTCGCTTATTTCGAAAGCCTTCTTGATGTTTTGCTTTCTTTCGGCTTTGTGCATACCGGTTTGTGTTTCAGTAAATTTGTGCCTTTTCAGCAGGGAAAAATTAACAGGAATTTGCTGTTTTTCCCCTATGGCGCGGGCCAGAATCAGGGATTGATTAAAACCACGTTCGCGGAGTTTTTTAATGTGCAGGGGCACGGGTATAATCAAAGAGTAATCAGAGAAATCGATATCAGGAAAGGAGAAGTCAGCCATAAAAGTAGACATCATTTCTCCGATGGAAATATTGCGTTTGTATTTAAATTGGTGAATAGCGTTCAGTATAATGTTTTCGTAACTGAATACGGCGCGGGCATGAGAAAAATAAGGTCTTTTCTCCAGACAATCTCCGCATAGATGATTATCAGCCGGACTATCGGGAAAAGTTGTGCCGCAAATGGAGCAGATGCCGCCTTTTATAAAATTAATCTTGTCATTGCAAAGGGAGCAAAACATTTGACCGGCAAACGGATGCAAAATTTCAGAACAGCCCGGACACTGGGGAGGGAAAATAACTTTACTTAAATCATTCAGAACTTCGCCGAAGATCATGCCAGTTCCTTGTTTAATCTTTTTATTTCCTTTTTATTTTCATCAATATTCATCCGGGGCGCATCCCACAGATTTTCTATGTTGTAAAATTCCCGGGCAGGTTCATAAAAAACGGAAATTACGACATCATCATAATCAAGCAGAATCCATTGACCGTTGGTTTCGCCTTCGATACCCATGGGCCTGATTCCCGCTTTCTTTAAGAATTGTTGAATAGCTTGAGCGATTGCCTGAACTTCTCTTTCCGATGTTCCACTACAGATAATCATGTAATCTGTAAAAGCAGAAATTTCTTTTAAATTTAAAACAACTATTTCTTTCGCTTTTTTCTGCAGGGTTGCATTGATACACAAAATAAGACGCTCTCTGGTTACATTTTTTTTGGCGGGCAAATAAACCTCCTTTTTAAAGCATGGGATTTTTGTAATATATGCCACAAATCAGAAGAATTGACAACTTCGCTCTACACTTTCGTTTTTATAAAGAAATTTTATCAGAAAATATGGTTAGATAAACACAATTAACTTGAGATATGTAAATTTTGAAATATAAGACAAATGAAGGTGCTACAGTATTCCAAAGCTTTTCTAAGGGATGTTTTGGAGAGCGCAGAATGTTAACGATTAATGCATTCTTCGATTATTTTTCTACTAATCGTTCCTTCGCGCAGAATAACCGGCGGATCGCAGGTGACATCAATGATGGTAGACGCCTTGCCGCCTTGGGTTTCCCCCCAATCTAAAATCGCATCAATCTTGTCGCCTATTTGTTTAATAACTTCGGAAGCCAGTGAGCATTCGGGTGTGCCGGACAGGTTGGCGCTTGTTGCGGTGAGCGGTTTTTTTAGTTTTTGCACTATTTTCAGGGCAATCGGATGGCTGGAGATACGCAGACCGATTTTTCCGCTTCCGGCCGTAAGCAGCGGCGATATTTTATCTGAAGCCTGAAAAACAATCGTCAGCGCTCCCGGCCAAAATGCCGCCATAAGTATTTTAGCTGTTTCCGGTACATTCTTTACAAGAGGATAAATATCATCAGGTTTACCGATAATCAGGGAGATAGGATTTTTTAAATCTCTTCCCTTGACGGCAAAAATTTTCTCGATAGCTTTTTCGTTTGTTGCGTCCACGCCCAGTCCGTAAAAAGTTTCCGTCGGGTAGGCGATAATGCCGCCGCCAGCCAGAATTTCTGCCGCTCTGCTCAGAACTTTCTTCTCAGAATTATCTGTATCCGGTTTCAGGATTTCCGGCATTTGAGGTTTTCCTGTTTCTTCTGAACATCCTTGGACATTTTATTCCTGTGGGCGGAAAGTTTTGCGCTTATTTCTTTGTTTCCTATGGCAAGAATACGAGCGGCAAATAATGCGGCATTTTTAGCTCCTGATTTGCCAATGGCCATGGAACCGACAGGCACACCTCCGGGCATTTGAACGGTGGAAAGCAGAGCGTCAAGGCCATGCAGAGAAGTGGAGTCGATGGGAACGCCGATTACAGGCAAGGTTGTCTGCGCGGCAATCACACCGGCGAGATGAGCAGCAGCTCCCGCTCCCACGATAATTACTTTAATGCCGCGTCCAGCCGCGGAAACTGCAAACTTGGTTGTCCGCAGGGGCGTGCGATGTGCCGAAGTCAGAACCAGTTCATAGCCAATGCCGAAATCTTCCAGTACTTTGGTTGCTTCCGCCATAACTGGCAAATCCGAATCACTGCCCATTACTACACTGACTATCACATTTTTTGGGGCGCTTTTTGCTTTCATGCTGGCTCCTTTGTATGTAGGTGGTATTGCTCTCTAAATTTGTACGTATTTAGCGTATTGGGTCAGTATTTGCAATCTGAAAATTAAAAATTTACCCAAATCCAGTTGACATACGAAACTTCTCTTCATATACTCCGCAGCGAAAAGAAAACCCCTTATACATGATCGAGGAGAAAAGCAAAAATGAAAGCAAACTTATATGAATTTCTAGCCGGCAACGAATATCCGGGACGCGGTATCTGTATCGGAAAAACGCCCGGCGGCAAAGCCATAATTGCCTATTTTATCATGGGACGCAGTATCAACAGCCGTAACCGGGTGTTTGACCCCATCGACGGCGGCATCCGCACCATGGCAGCCGACCCTTCCAAAATGACCGACCCGCACCTGATTATATATAATCCCGTGTTGACTCTGAACAAAACAACAATTGTGACCAACGGCGATCAGACCAATACTATTTATGATTTTATGTCCCGCGATCAGTTTCCGGAATATAATTTTGAAGCGGCCCTCGCGACCCGTACCTTTGAAGATGATAAACCCAACTGGACGCCGCGCATTTCCGGCATAGTGGATATGCGCACAGGCGGCTACAAACTGAACATTTTGAAAAGCTGCGACGGCAACGAAAACAGCGTGCAGCGTTTTACCTTCGATTATTTGCAGCCTCTGACAGGTGAAGGACACTTTATCAGTACCTACAAATGCAACGGGACGCCGATTCCCAGTTTTGCGGGCGAGCCGATACACGTCGCCATAGACGAGGAAGACCCGGACCTTTACGGCGCCAAGCTTTGGAAAGCCTTAAATGAAGACAACAAGGTAAGTTTGTTTGTGCGTGCCATCGATCTTAAAACTCAGACGTTTAAAGACGTCATTATCAACAAATACAAAGCTCTGGAGGGGTAATCAATGAACGAAATACAACTGAAATACGGCTGCAATCCCAATCAGAAGCCCGCCCGAATTTTTATGGCGGACGACAGCAATCTTCCGGTTGAGGTATTGAACGGTAAGCCCGGCTATATAAACTTTTTAGATGCCCTCAACAGTTGGCAACTGGTGAAAGAGTTAAAAGAAAATACCGGTATGGTTGCCGCGGCATCCTTTAAACATGTTTCTCCGGCCGGCGCTGCCTTGGGTTATCCTTTGGACAGAGTTCTGCGCAAAATGTATCACATCGATCCCAAAATGAAACTATCCAAGCTTGCCTGCGCTTACGCCCGCGCCCGAGGCGCCGATCGCATGAGCAGCTTCGGCGACTGGATTGCACTTTCCGATGTGTGCGACGTATCCACGGCGAAGATTATCAAAAATGAAGTAACCGATGGCATCATTGCTCCTGGTTATGAACCGGAAGCTCTGGAAATTTTAAAGACCAAGAAAAAAGGCGGCTACAACGTGGTCGCCATCGACCCCAATTATGTACCCGTCTCTCTGGAGCACAAGCAGGTTTACGGCATTACCTTCGAGCAGGGACGAAACAGCCTGAAGATTGACAACAGCATGCTGGAAAACATTGTTACCGAGAACAAGACTCTGACCGACGCACAGAAACGTGACCTGGTATTGAGCCTCATTACACTGAAATACACGCAGTCCAACAGCGTGTGCTATGTGCAGGATGGCCAGGTCATCGGCGTGGGCGCGGGACAGCAAAGCCGCATCCACTGCACCCGTCTGGCCGGGCAGAAGGCCGACAACTGGCAGTTGCGCCATATGCCCAAGGTGCTTAATCTGCCTTTCCGTGACGATGTTGCCAAGCCCAATCGCGACAACGCCATCGATGTTTACATCGGCGACACGCCTGAAGACGTGATCGGCAACGACGTTTGGGCAGAAACCTTCACCCGTCAGCCCAAACCATTAACCAAGGCTCAAAAGCAAAAGTGGCTGAGCAAGGTCACAGGTGTTTGCTTAGGCAGCGATGCGTTCTTCCCCTTTGGCGATAATATCGAGCGCGCGCATCGTAGCGGTGTAACCGCCATTGTCGAAGCCGGTGGCTCCATCCGCGACCAGCAGGTGATCGATACCTGCAACAAATACGGCATTGCCATGGCCTTTTGCGGCCTGCGCCTGTTCCACCACTAAATCAATATACGAGGCTATCAATGTTAACGGATAACATACTCAATCTGATCGGCAATACGCCGCTCATCCAACTCAAAAATTCGCGCATTTTCGCCAAAGCAGAGTTTCTGAATCCGGGGGGAAGCATCAAAGACCGTGTCGCTTTATCGATGCTGGAAGGGGCCGAGCGCGATGGGAAATTACAACCGGACACAATCATTGTTGAACCGACCAGCGGGAATACCGGCATCGGCGTGGCGCTTGTCGGACGTCTGAAAGGATACCGTGTCATCATCGTGATGCCCGAGAACATGAGTGAAGAACGCAAGAAGCTCATTGAGGCGCTGGGTGCTGAATTGATTTTAACGCCAGCGGAAGAAAGCATCGGAGGCGCGGTGAAAAAAGTCACCGAACTCGCGGCATCGAATCCGAAAGTGTATGTGCCGCAGCAATTCGAAAACCCGGACAACCCGCGCGTGCACTACGAAGAAACTGCGCGGGAATTATGGCGTCAGATGAACGGGGTGATTGATTATTTCGTTGCGGGAGTCGGAAGCGGCGGAACCCTCCAGGGGGTCGGAAAGTTTCTTAAAGAGCATCGGCCCGATGCCCGTATCGTGGCCGTCGAACCGAAAAATGTTTCCGCGTTGCTCGGCCACGAACCGGGTTTGCATCAGATACAGGGGATCGGCGACGGTTTCATTCCTGCCGTGCTGGATGTCAAACTGGTGGACGAAGTTATCGAAGTCACCGATGAAGACGCCATTGAAACGACACGTGAACTGGGGAGAAGCATGGGGCTTCTGGTCGGCATTTCATCCGGAGCGAATGTCTGGGCCGCGCGCCAGTTGGAGAAAAAATATCCGGGCAATATCGCAACGGTGCTCCCCGATCGCGCCGAACGGTATTTCAGCACAGCGCTATTATAATCAGGCAAGACCGCGGCCTGCGCCTGTTCCACCATTAATTCCATTCCAATTCAAGCGCTACCTTTGTTGGCTGCGTCGTCGGCGTCCTCAACGTATTAGTTATACGCCTCCGGCGCCTCCTCCTAGCCGCCGCGGTATCATCATTGAATTGGCAATGGAATTACAACGTGTCTTGTCATTCCCGCATGGTTCTGGCGGGAATCCAGAAATGTTTTTGTCTTCCAATACTCTTCTCAAAATCCAACTATTAATATTCCATTGATTTTCAAAAAGATTTTCTGTAAAAAAATAAATCATTTCCACAACAGATTCCACGTATCAAGTATATTAATTATTTGCAATCAATGAGATGACATGAACGAGCTATTTAATGAATCTGAACAACTTGTCTATGAGATTTGTAAAAGATCATTCTTGTGTCTTTGGAGCTATGCAAATCCTCTTGGAAAAGACGGAAAAGAACTCTGCGATACACTGGTGGTATGTGATCCCTATATCATAATATTCAGCGTAAAAGACGTCGGCCTGACGGACAGTGGAGACTTATCCATCGATTGGAAGCGCTGGAGGAAACGAGCCATTGAAGCTTCAGTGAAGCAGATATATGGCGCTGAAAGATGGCTTGACGGGGCTTCGCACATTATTCGTAGCGATGGTAGTACTGGTATAGAACTTCCTCATCGGGAAGTGAGAAAGATACATCGAGTCGCCATCGCTTTGGGAGACCAAGGCAAGTCACCTATAAGTTTCGGCAATTTCGGGAAAGGGTTCGTTCATGTTTTTGATAAAACTTCTTTGGATGTAATAATGGGTGAATTGGACACAATAGATGATTTTGTTGCGTATTTATCTGCCAAAGAAGTGCTATATCTTTCTGGAAAGACAACATTATTCCAAGGCGGTGAGGAAGATCTTCTGGCTTTGTACCTGCATAATGGACGTCAATTTCCGGACAAGTTTGATCTCTTTATTATTGACGACAACCTCTGGGCAGGATTTAAAGACAGCGAGCAGTACAAGGCGAGAAAAGAGGCAGATTCCATAAGCTATGCATGGGACCGGCTTGTCGAAATTCTAAGCAACGATATACTACATGGTAACCTAGAATTTGGTCCAGAATTGAATGACTCTGAAATAGCAGTTCGCACAATGGCTCGTGAGAGTAGATTTGGTAGGAGGATTCCAGGAAAGTCATTTATGGAGTTCTATGATCTTTCACGTCAGAAAAAAGTGAGAGCCAGAATGGCTCTTGGAAATTCAAACGTTTCATATGTTTTCTTGGCATTGCCTCATAGCGAAGACAGAAAGTACAGGACCGCTGAACTCTTTGGCCGATACCTTGTTGCGAGAGGACTTCATAAGGAGCGTAGCGCCGTCGTGGGGTTGGCAACGGAAAGATATGAAGAAGGAAAGGGCTTTTCCTTTGATCTAGTACACATTCAAATGCCCCAATGGACTGATGAGCTGCAAAAACAGATGGACTATCTCCAAAAGGAATTTGGCTACTTTACGAAACCAAAGCTCACGAAAGTTCATGAAGACGAGTACCCGACAATACCGGGGTCAGGTAATGAAATATAAGAATTTTGCCACAGCCTTGTCTGTTCTGAAGTTCCGAGAACATAACACTTAATTATAATGACGGACGGAAAGAAATATAGGCGTCCACACTACGCAGAATATCCGAATCCCGTTCCATCTCAAATCAATGTGGAATCAGAGAATCTCTTTAACTCTGCCCACCATTCCGCCTTCCAGGCGCACCTTGATGCCGTGTGGATGGGTGGCTGACTTCGTGAGAATGTCTCGCACGATGCCTTCGGTGAGCGTGCCTGTGCGTTGGTCCTGCTTCTGCACAACCTTGACACGTGAACCCACTCTGATATCAACACGGTTATTTCCAAACATGGAGTCTGTCCTCAAAAAAATTATTGAGATGTACCAAAAGTATTCTATCAATCTTCGACAAAGGCAATTTTTTTAAATCGGTGAACGATGCCCATCGCCAATTCTGGCACCCAAGCGGTTTCGGGGTGCCTTTCAGCAAACGGCATTCGCAGGCCTGAAGGGTTATGCGAAAGTGTGTGTAGGTATGATTGACCGAGGCCAGATGTTTCCCCACTTGAATGGAGATGCCCAGTTCTTCTTTTACGCTGTGTCTCAAACTTTTTTCCGTGTCTTCATCTGCTTTAATAAAGCCGCCGGGCAGTTTCCACAAAGAGGCCAGCAAACCTGATGTTGGCCGCTGAACAACCAGCAGCATGCCCTTTGAATTTCTGATGACGGCAGCAGCAGCCTGACGATGAGGGATTGCGGGGGACTTTCTGGTTATCGGCAGAACATTTTGTAAATCGTGACGCCGCGCCTGACAGAGATTGGCTAGAGGGCAATGGGAACAGCCGGGATTTTTGGCTTTGCAGATCGTTGCTCCCAGATCCATCAGCGCCTGGTTGAAATCGCCGGGATGTTTGACGGGAATCAGCGAAGCGGCGAGATTCTGCAATTGCTTCTGCTCCTGTGCGTCGTCCGCAGGTTGGCGGATGGCAAACAGACGGCATAAAATCCGGCGGACATTTCCATCAACGGCGGGAAGAGCCTGCCCGTAGGCAATGCTTAAAATTGCACCGGCTGAATACTCACCGATGCCGGGTAGTGTTTTTATTTCTTCTAGGTTATCGGGGATCTGATCGCCAAACTTTTCAACAATCACCTTGGCGGCAGCATGAATGTTTCTTGCCCGTGAATAGTAACCCAGATTTTCCCAGGCTTTCAGCACGTCCTGCAAGGGGGCGCGAGCCAGCGCGGAAACGGTGGGAAAAGCTTTCAGAAAACGATGATAGTAAGGAATCACCGTATCAACCTGGGTTTGCTGGAGCATGATCTCTGAAATCCATTTACGGTAAGGATCGCTTGTTTTGCGCCAGGGAAGGGAACGTTGATTGCGCCTGTACCAGGTCAATAGTTTGCGGTTCAGAAGATTTTTGATTTTATCGGCATCCTTCATCATAGTAGCCTGTATACTTCATACCCGGAAACATCGCAATGAATTGTACCAATTCTAAATCAAAACGCTATTTTTGTTGGCGTCGTTGCCGGCTTCCTCAACGTATGTAAACAATACGCCTCATCGCCTTCGCCTAGCTGCCTCAATATCATCTTTGATTTAGAAATGGTATTAAGCATTAAAGAGATGGACAATCCTTTTTATCTTGACATATTAATCTGTAATATCTACTCTCTCTTTCAGTTGAAAGAAAAAGGAGTTTATAATGAAAAACGATTTAAAAGCAGTTGTTAAAACCGATAAAGGAACAATAAATTTATGCCTGTTTGCCGGGAAGACGCCGCTTACTGTGGGTAATTTTGTCAATCTGGCACGGCGCGGATACTACAATGGCTTAAAATTTCATCGGGTGATTCCCGATTTCATGATTCAGGGCGGATGTCCTTTTGGCGATGGACGCGGCGGGCCCGGATACAAATTCCAGGATGAATTTGTCAAAGAGTTGCGTCACAGCAAACCCGGCATTTTTTCGATGGCTAACGCCGGACCGCAGACCAACGGCAGTCAGTTTTTTATTACCCATGTACCGACGCCCTGGCTGGACGGCAAGCATACGGTATTTGGCGAAGTTGTCAGTGACGCCGACCAGAAAGTTGTCAATCAGATTGCTCAGGGCGATAAAATCATTTCCGTAACAATCGAAGGTGATATTGCGGAACTTATGGAAAAAATCAATCCTGTGATAGAAAAATGGAATGCGATCCTGGATGAAAATTCCCCTAAGCTTTCGAAGACACCGAAAGCATAGATTTTATACCATTTCGCTTTCAAAGGATAACGAGGCGGCAAGGAGGAGGCGATGAGGCGTATTACTGATACGTTGAGGAAGCCGACGACGAAGCCAACAAAGTTAGCCGAAGAAAGGGAGGTGGTATTATACGGGAGGGAGATGTTATGAGAAAAGTAGCGGCAACCCCTGAAAAGATGGTGGAAAAAGACGGAACGATTAACTTCGGTACGTTTCGCACGCCTTTTCGCAATGTGAACATTCTCGAAGCACCTTTGTATTCTTCATCGCGCAAAGTTCCTGCTTTCTGGAAAAAATTCCGTCTTAAGGAATGGCAGCATTTTGGCATTATCACTCCCACCCATTATTTCGGCATGGTTATTTTTGATGCTAAATTTATGGGTGTCTCTTTTTTCTATGCTTACGACAGAACAGAAAACAAACGTTTTGAACACAGCGTGCAATTACCGGGCGGTGCATCGCGCGTGGCCTCGCAGGTCTATGATGACAGTTGTGAGTTCAAGAAAAATGGTTACCTGCTGCGTTTCGAAAACCGGCTTAAAGATGGTTTTCACAAGATCATAATAGACATTAAAGGAAAAAGAGGCCTGCCCGCTGTAAAAGGGGAAATTAAGATTTTCGAAGACCTGAATACCATTGAACCTCTTGTTCAGGTGTCTCCTGTTACGCCATTCAGACCATTTTATACGCACAAGGTAGCTGCGCCGGCTGAAGGAACGATTAAAATGGGGGATCAAGAAATTGTAATCAATCGTAAGCGGGATGTTGCTTTGATGGATGAACAGAAAACATATTACCCTTATTCCAGTTTTTGGAAATGGGCGACGGCCGCCGGTTATGATGAATATGGAGAGCTTTTAGCCTTCAATCTTTGCCAGAACATGATAACCGATGACGAAGATTTTAATGAAAATTGCATGTGGGTTGGCGGGAAAATTTATTGCCTGAAAGCGGCGCGCTTTGAATTTGAGAAAGAAAATATCATGCGTCCCTGGAAAATAAAAACAACAGATGGAAGTTTAGAGTTGTTATTTACGTCTTCCGGCCAGAGAGCCGAAAAGATTAATGCCGGATTCCTCGTTTCAGATTTCCACCAGCCGTTTGGTATTTACAGTGGTAGATTTAGAGATGATGATAACCGGATATATACGATGGCGAATTTCTTCGGTCTTACTGAACACCACATTACGCGGTATTAATTGCTGCCGACCCAGGTGGCAGTATAATGTCCGGCTTCCTCAATAGAAAGAGGTTTGTCATTCTTGAAAAATAAAGAACTCCATGGCTTGCGATTATTCGCACCGGAAGCACTGCGGATAACAGAATCTATTGCCGATATTCTGGGCACAGCGTAGCCTACCGGCGTTACAGCCGGCAGTGCCTCATTATTTTGTAAAGCGATCTTTTGCGCGAAGCGGCTGGAACTGAATGTTCCGCCGAGCCAACAAGTACCTAATCCCAGATCCGTTGCCATCAGAATATTTTTTTCCATAAGATAGCCGAAGTCTTCCAGATTGTGATGTTTCTTTTCAACCGCGCCGATAATAAAACCCATGGGATTTTTCTCTTCTTCGATTGGCGCATCCGTGTAGCTGCGAATTGATTTACGTTGTCTTATAATATCCGTTAGGGGTTTGTTGAATAGCATTGCCATCCTCTTAGTGAATGATTAATCTTTTCTTATCTTCTTCATATGATCAATGCGTTTTTGAATGAGCGCATCCGTGCCAATGTCCTCGCGATAGGCAACCGGTCCTTTGACAGCTTTGACTCCTTCTTCGGCAATTTTTCGCGCTTCGGCTAAATCGCCGGCGATTCCAACAATCCCGATTGCGCGCGAAGCGCTCAAATACAAACCGTCCTCTTTTTTATCCACTGATGAATAATAAAGTCGTGCCTTGCCCACGTTTCCCACTTCGATCCTGGCTTTGGATGAAGCGGCATCGGGATGGTCAGCGGGCAGACCATAACCTTTCGGTACAACATATTTGCAAACAGTCGCTTTGTGTTCGAATTCAATTTTTAATTTATCCAGTGTTCCGGCAATGATGTGGCGGCAGACCTCCACAAAATCAGTTTTTAAAAGCGGCAGGATGTTCATCGCTTCGGGATCGCCAAATCGTGCGTTGTATTCCAGAAGTTTTACGCCGTTTTTTGTAGCAATAAAACCGCCGTACATAACACCTTTGTAGGGGTTGCCTGTTTCTTTAAGAAGTGCTGCCGCGACCTGACGGGTGATTTCCAGTCCATCCTCCAAATCCTTTGGTTTTAAAAAAGGCATGGAATGATCGGGCAGTGAATAGGAGCCCATTCCGCCGGTGTTCGGTCCTTTGTCGCCGTCAAACCTTCTTTTGTGATCCTGTACCAGCGGTGTGGCAACCACTGTTTTTCCGTCGCACAGACATTGCAGAGAAAATTCTTCACCATCGAATTTTTCTTCGACAATCAGTGAAGATCCGCCGCCGAGTACTTGTTCACACAGCTTTAAAGCATCTTCTTTTGTTTCAAAATGGTCCCCTTGAACCTGCACACCCTTGCCGCCGGTTAAACCATCCGGTTTGAGAACGATTCCTTCCAGTTCATTTAAAAAAGCTTCTACTCCATTGATTGTTGTAAATACTTTGAACTGCGGATTGCCGGGAATATTATATTTACTGACAAGATTTCTGGTAAATGATTTGGATGTCTCCAGTCTGGCCAGGCTTTTTGTAGGTCCGACAGAGGGAATATTTATTTTAGCCAGGGCATCTGCCACACCGTTGTTGAGAGGATCTTCAGGGCCGATGACGGCGAACTCGATTTTATTTTCCACAGCAAAACCTGTAATTGCTTTGAGATCGGAATAACTACCCAGCACCGTTTTTGCCGAAAGAGAAGCTATGCCCGGATTGTTTGATTTCATAAAAGAGAAAAGCAGGGGCTTTTGTTGAGAGCGGGTAATCGTTTCGGCCAGCGCGTGTTCCCTTGCGCCGTTTCCTATGAGCAGTATTTCGGGCATAATTGGTATTTCTCCTGTTTGTTGTCAGATTATTTAAAAACTTCCTTCAGCAGATCAGTCACTCTCGCTTTGGGATTAGTGCGGATATTCGTTTCTTCTTTGGCCAGAACGGAAAATAATCCATCGAGCGCTTTGGATGAAACATATCTGTTTACATCCAGATTTGTAGATTGACCGATCAGAGGAAGTTTCTTTGCTTTTTCGTTGAGCGCGTCGTATTTTTGAGTTACTTTGTACTCGCTCATCGTTTTGCGTACTGCCGGCTGAAATTTCTCCAGCAGTTTGTCGTATGTTTTTGTTTTGAGATAATCCGTCGCAGCTGTATTTCCGCCACGCAGAATTTTATTGGCGTCGTCAAAGCTCATCTCTGTAATCGCAGTTGAGAAAATATCCGCGGCCAACGGAGCAGCTTTTTCCGCGGCTCTGTTCATGCTGAGCGTAAATTCATCCAGTTGCGGTCCATAGCCGATACCTCGCAGAGTTGGTTCTAATTTTCTAACTTTTTCAGGTATTAATATCTTGACGGCGGCATTGGCGAAGTAACCGTCATTTTTCCCCAGATAATTTATAGTGTTTTTTATGCCGACAGTTAGCGCTTCTTTGAGTCCCAGATCAATTTTCCCGCTGCTGCCGGAAGGGGTGGTAGATGTCACGGTATTAAGTGTGTCTTTAAGTGTATCAAGAAAAGACGCGTGGCTGTATGGACAAATGAATAATACGAACAAAATACTTAAGAAGATATGTTTTCTTTTCATAATGCAATCCTCCCTTAATGTGGTTTCTAATGGAGAAAATTAAGATGGTTTTCTTTGTTTTTATGCCAAGTTGGCTTCAAAGGATAACGAGGCGGCAAGGAGGAGGCTCCGCAGGCGTATATGATGATACGTTGAGGAAGCCGACGACGATGCCAACGAAGTTAGCCGAAGAAGGCGACTTGGTATGGAAGTATAGAAAGAATGCTTTCCACTGTCAATTTAATAATAAAGGTACAATTAGTTTATTTTTTTTCTATAATCTGTTAAATTAAAGTTTATCAACAAGAAAGGTGAGGTGGCAGAATAATTGGGCTGGAATGCTGATATTGTTGTTTTAATCATTCTGTTTATGCTTTCAGGGTTTTTTTCGTCGGCCGAAGCAGCTCTGCTTTCGCTGAGGGATCTACACCTGCACAAAATGAAACGGGACAACTATCCGTTTTTTGAATATGTTGTTAAGCTGCTTTCCAACCAGCGGCGTCTGCTGATCACGATAGTGACCAGCAACGAAGTTGTCAATGTCAGCATTTCCATTCTGGCGGCTTCCTATTTCATCGGGCTTTTGGGAATCAACGGGCAATGGGTTTCCATTGTTTTTACAACCGTTGTTTTGCTGTTTGTCGGTGAAGCCATTCCCAAGACCTTCGGTGTTACCTATCCGATGCAGCTTTCTTCTTTAGTTTCATTTCCACTTACCGTTATTTCCCGGCTGGAGTATCCGATAGTGGCCGGTCTGGAAAAAATATCCGGGCTTTTTCTGCGACGTTATGGTGCGGATAAATCCGAGGAATCGGAAGCTCTGATGGAGGATGAATTTAAAACGCTCATTGATGCCGGTAATCTTGAAGGTGTGGTGGATGAATCGCAAAAGGAATTAATTAATAAAATATTTGAACTGGGTGACAGGCCGGTAACGGACATAATGATACCCCGCGTGGATATGTTTTGTCTTCCGCTGAATATGCCGGTTGAAGAAATGCTTCAATCCATAGCCAAAGCCAGGCAGGAGCGTGTGCCCGTTTACAGAGAGGACAGAGACGATATTGCCGGAATTTTATTTGCCCGTGATTTGCTCAACAACGTCTGGCGGGGAAGAACACAGGACAGCATCCAAAATCTTTTAATGAAACCATATTTTGTTCCTGAACAACAAACGGTTCACGGGCTTTTGCATGATTTCCAGAAAAATTTTCTGCAGATTGCCATTGTAGTTGACGAATACGGCGGGGTTTCCGGAATGATAACGCTGGAGCATATTCTGGAACATCTTTTTGAAGAGACAGAAGGCGTTAATGAATCAGGTGGTGACGGCTGTGAGAAAATTGATGAAAATACAATTATCGTGGATGGCGGTATGTCGGTTGAACAATGCAATAAAATTCTCGAAGCTGAATTGCCGGAGGATGAATTCGATACAATAGGGGGATTTGTTCTGCACCTTTTCGGAAAGATGCCGGAAAAAGGCGAGGAAGTAAGCTCGGAAGGATATGTATTTTCCGTTCATGCTATCAGCAAGACAAGAATACTGAAGGTGAAAATAACCAGGGAAAAGTCACAGGAGCCGGAAAAATAATGAGCTTTTATTTAATCATCGCGGCCATTTTGTTTTGTCTTGTACTGGAAATGTTGTATTCCGGCGGCGAAGTTGCTCTGTTTGCCTCCGATATCAATAAATTGAAAAACCGCGCGCATCGGGGCTCTGGCTCTGCTGTGCAGGCAGTTAAACTAAAAGAAAGGCCGGAGTGGTTTATTTCCACTGCGCTTGTCGGAACCAATCTGGCGATTATCATCGCTTCAACTCTGGTGACAGGCCTTCTGATATCCTTTTACGGTCAGGCGCGGGGCGAAAAAATAGCCTTTATGATTATGCTGCCGATTCTTTTTATAATGATTATTGCCCGCAGTATATTTCTGCATCACTCGGAAGCAATGGCGGTGAGAGTTGCCTGGTTTATCCGTTTTTCCTCAATGCTTTTTTATCCGGTCGCTTTTCTTATCGCGGCCGTGTCACGGGGAACGGTTCATCTTTCTTCTGATCGCAAGGCCGGAGAAACTTCCCATATTACCAAGGAAGGTCTGAAATATATTCTGGGCGAAAAGACCAAGGGCGGCGATATCCTGACCAGAGAAAAAGAAATGGTCAGCCGCGTTTTTGATTTTTCAGAATTAACCGCTGTCAAAATTATGGTGCCTATTTCCGCTTTGACTTCCTTACCGGCAACCATGAAAATTTCCGAAGCAGTGGGCGTCGTCGCCGATAAAAAATATATGCGCATTCCCGTGTATGAAGATACCGTGTACAATATTGTTGGAATTCTCCATTACTTTGATCTTTTAGAGATGCTTCTTAAGGACAAACAGGCCCCGGAAGGTGTCGGCGGAACAACAGTCGCTTCCTGTATGCAGAAGGATGTTTTTTACGTGCCGGAAACAAAAAAAGTCAGCGAACTGCTCGCGGCAATGCAGAAAAAAAATGAGCAAATGGCGGTGATGGTGGATGAATACGGCGGCGCGACAGGCGTTGTCACCATAGAAGACATCGGAGAAGAAATTGTCGGGACAATTGATGAATATGTTGCGGGAGAAAAACTGTATAGAAAAATATCTGAAGGACGATATCTTGTTTCGGGACGGCTGGAAATGGGCACTTTGCGGCAATTAATTAAAACTGTATTTCCTGAAGGAAACTATGAAACTGTCGGCGGCTTCCTGATGCAGCAGATGGGAAGAATTCCGAAGCCTAAAGAAAGGTTTCAGTATGGCGGAATTACGTTTATCATTGAAAACGCCGACCAGAAATCGATAAAAGAAGTTATGGTGATAGCACCGGTGCAGTAAAGAGGCGAATAGGAGGGGCTGTTGAAAAGCACCGATCTGCGTTGTTGCGCTCCGTTCGTGTCGTTGCGACCTACGCAAAAGTAGGCCTCACTCCACGATACTCGCGCGCCTAGCATCTCGGCGCTTTTGAACAGTCCAAAATTGGTGTATGTTGTTTTTGTCATTCCCGCTGCCGTAGCTTCCCGCCCTTGAGGGGAGGGATTGAGGGAGGGTGAAAATATTGTTAGTGCGAATTAACAACAATGTATGCGGGAATCCAGAAAGCGAAACACTAATAGTGATATTTCAAAAGAGTGTTGCTCAATCACCACGCATCCTCCTGCCGTAAAGCAAGTGAGACTTATTTATCCTTGACACGTAATCAATAATAGGTTACATAGACATCATGTTTAGCGTATCGATTAAGAAGAAAACACTTAAAGAAGTTGAAAAAATGCCGATTTCCGTTCAGGAAAGTCTGACTGTACTACTTGACGACTTGAGGGAAAAAGGCCCATCCCAGCCGGGATGGCCGAATTACAGCAAAATCGGAAAAGAAATGTATCATTGTCATTTATCAAGGAAGTGGGTGGCTTGTTGGTATTGTGAAAACAAATCATTAATTATAGAGGTGTATTATGCAGGCAGTCGTGAAAACGCCCCGTATTGAGATCAGCATCAGGGGCGCGGCGATTCCGCCGAGGCTGATGGACGTTTTAAAAAAAGAATACGGCAAAAAGCTTAGACTTGTTGAGGATAACGAAGATGAGCTTGTCGATGTCTTTGAAACGTCGTGGTATAAGGGTGTCAAGAGCAAGATGACGCCGGCCGCGTATCTGCGTATTTGTCGTGAGAATAAGAAATTAACGCAATCTCAATTAGGCGAATCCCTTGGCCGTGGTATTCCCCGGCAGCACATTTCCAATATGGAACACGGTCACAGGCCCATCAGCCTGAAAATGGCCAGGAAGCTTTCGTCACTCTTTGGCGTGCCAATTGAAAAATTCATTACGGAAGTTGAGGGATAACAGCGTCCCTCTGTTCAATAGTAACTTAGTATTTTAATGGCGTCCCCTAGTTCCCTCACTATAGAGGATATCGGAGAAGAAATTGTCGGGACAATTGATGAATATGTTGCGGGAGAAAAACTGTATAGAAAAATATCTGAAGGACGATATCTTGTTTCGGGACGGCTGGAAATGGGCACTTTGCGGCAATTAATTAAAACTGTATTTCCTGAAGGAAACTATGAAACTGTCGGCGGCTTCCTGATGCAGCAGATGGGAAGAATTCCGAAGCCTAAAGAAAGGTTTCAGTATGGCGGAATTACGTTTATCATTGAAAACGCCGACCAGAAATCGATAAAAGAGGTGATGGTGATTTCGCCGTATAACCAAGAGGGTGGTAAATAATTTGGTCAGGAGAGAATTTCTGTAAAGAAACAGGAAAAGATTGAATTAAGTGTTATTTCCCCTGAATTTCATTGAATCGTCACATGCGCTAAACAGAATGGATTTCAGTTGGATGGAATGGCCTTTTCATATAAAAAGTGGTAAAGATATGACACTGACCTTTAGATGAAGACAAATATGAAATTAAAACTATTGCGCCTAATGGAAATATAAACAGTCTTGAGAAAAAAATATTTTATGAGGCAATAGAAAATATTACCATTGACAAGCTTACAGAAATACAACGAGAAAAAGTTTATAAGTGGATTGAAAACATAGAACCAGTGGCATTCAATATGAGAAATGTCACAAGACAACCTATTGATGGTTATTTGCCAAGCTATCAAGGTATGCTAAATAATCCCAATACAGCACCTTCAAGAATGTTGGCTTATATTAAAAGCAAAGGAACAGTAACTTGGTTTGAAGTCAAACAATACCTTCATGAAACATATGATTACGAACTTACATCAGGTTCTATGGGTGCATCTTTGAAGGCATTGGAGACATTAGGTCTTGTGACAATCAATGGCCAAGGAGATGATAAAATAATTACTTACGTTGGCCCGAAGAGATAAAAGTGCGGAAAAACTCCAAAATAATAATGAACGAATCAAACTTTGACATACAAAATTATTCATTTGTGTTTCCAATTTTTCTGAAGATGATTGAGAAATTTGAGGGACAGTATACTTAATTAAATATAAAAAACTGGATTCCCGCTTTCGCGGGAATGACAAACAAATAAGGATTAATGAAGTGAAAGAAAATAAATTTTGCGCGTTGATTTTGGCGGCGGGGAAGGGTACCCGCATGAAATCTTAAATCCGGACTTGCAAAATTCTTGAAAGCATATATAATTAACAAAAATGATAATTATATATGCTTAGTAAAAACATGACAGAATTGCAGGAATTGAGCAGGAAAACCTGTTTCACCCTCGACGACGTGGCGCAGAGGTTAGGGATGCAGGCGGCCTCCGCCCGCGTATTGTGCAGCCGCTATGTCCGGCAGGGTATGCTTGTCCGGTTGAAAAATGGTTTTTACACCACCGTCTGGAAATGGGAAAATCTTTCACGCAACGATTATTTTAAAATCGCCAATATCCTGCAGGTACCTTCATACGTTTCCCTCATGACGGCCCTGGCTTATTACGAAGTGACGACGCAGGCTCAGAACAACTACCAGGAAAGCATCTGCCTGAAACGTTCCATCGTTTACAATGTGCGGGAAGCGGTCTTCAATTATGTAAAAGTGCAGAACCGATACTATGGCGATTTTGTTAAAACGGATGACATCTTCATCGCCACTAAAGAAAAAGCGTTTATAGATGCCGCTTATCTCTATTCGTTCGGTAAATATAAGTTCGATATTGAGTCTCTGGACATGAACAAACTGGACAGCAGGAAGCTGAGGAGTCTTTTGAAAATCTATCCGAAAAAAACAAAAGAGACGGTGAACAGGCTATGCGGGATTTGATTCAACATGAACAATTTGAGCTGGAAGTTTTAAGCAGGCTTCAAAGCGGGCGGTTTCTCGCCAACTTGATTTTCGGCGGCGGCACTATGTTGCGTTTGTGCCATGGATTGAATCGTTATTCGGTTGATTTGGATTTCTGGGTAGCCGGGGAGATGGATTGGGCAAAATACTATCACCGGATGGAAAAATATTTGGATCAGTTTTACAAAATAGCCGATTCCGCTAACAAACGTTTTATAATTCTGTTTGAATTGAAATCGCCGCAGTTTCCACGGTCGTTGAAAATTGAGATACGGAAAACGGTAAAGAACGTCAAGACAGAAACGAGCATCGCCTACAGTCCGCACGCGCCGGTTCAGGTGATGTTGAAAACTGTGGTGTTGGAAGATATGATGACTTCAAAGATCGAAGCCTTTCTTGACCGCCGGGAAATACGCGACGCATATGATATGGAGTTTCTGGTTAAACGCGGGATCGTTTTGAATGCCGATCATGAGGCTCTCACCCAAATGCTTGCGGAACTGGGGAAATTGGGTAAAAAGGATTTTTCAGTAAAGCTAGGTTCATTGCTTGATGTCTCAGAGCGAAAGTATTATGTGGAAAACGGATTCCGCATTCTGGAGGCGAACCTGAAGGATAAACTCAGGTGAGAAAGGTTGATAAAGTGAACGAAAATAAATTCTGTGCGGTGATTCTGGCGGCGGGGAAGGGTACCCGCATGAAATCGGATTTGGCGAAAATTCTGCATGTCCTGAATGGCAAGCATCTTCTGTATTATTCGCTGGCGGCGGCAAAAGAAGCCGGAGCAGAAAAGATAGTTGCGGTGATCGGTCATCAGGCGGATGACGTGCGAGAAAAATTTGCCAACAGTGGTTGCATTTTTGTCGAGCAGAAACCGCAGTTAGGAACAGGGCACGCCGTTTTGCAGGCGAAAGATATATTAGCTGAGTACAAAGGGCTCACCGTGATTCTTTGCGGCGATGTGCCGCTTCTCAAATCCACGACAATAAAATCACTGGTGGAAAATCATGTTGCTTCAAAAGCCGTGGTTTCCGTGCTGACAACCATTCCGCCTCCGCCTCATGCTTACGGACGCATCGTTAAGGATGACAAGGGTAATGTTTTAAAAATAGTCGAGCATAAGGATGCCACAGAAGTTGAGAGAAAAATCGGGGAAATAAATACAGGCATTTACTGCGTCGATACAAAATATTTATTTTCCGCTTTAGGAAAAGTTACCGACAATAATCAGCAGCACGAATATTATCTTACCGACATTGTCGAGATAGCCTGTCGCGAAGGCCAAAAAGTAAAATCATTTATCGCTTCCGATTACGCTGAGGTTATGGGAATCAACACATTGGAAGAATTAGCCCGCGCGGAAAAGTATATTCTTGCATGATTAATATTTTTAAAACAGCCGCACAAAAAGGCGCCTTTCTTGCCCCGCTGGCGGGAATTTCCAATTTGCCGTTTAGATTGATTGTCCGTTCTCAGAGGTGCGCATTGGCTTACACGGAGATGATCAGCGCCAACGGCCTTGTCCGCAAAACTGCCAAAACTTATGAGTATCTGAAAACCTGCGCTGATGACCGCCCTTTGGGTGCGCAGATTTTTGGAGCTGATCCTCAAATTATGGCCGAGGCCGCCCGCATTGTTGCAGATAGTGGCGTTGATTTGATTGATATCAATATGGGCTGTCCGGTAAAAAAGGTAATTAAGGCTGGCGCCGGTGCCATTTTAATGAAAAATCCCGATCTCATTGCCCGCATAGTTGAAGCTGTAAAAAAAGCTGTAAAAATTCCCGTCACGGTAAAAATTCGCTCCGGCTGGACGCATTCATCAATTAATGCTGTACAAATTGCGAAAATTGCGGAGGATTGTGGAGCCGATGCAATTACCGTTCATGCCCGCACGGTCGATCAGGGTTACAGCGGTCAGGCAGATTGGAAAATAATCGCAGAAGTAAAAAAAACCATTAAAATTCCGGTAATTGGCAACGGCGATATCCGTCAGCCGCAGGACACTGTAAGAATGCTGAAAGAGACTTCCTGCGATGCTGTAATGGTGGGGAGAGGAGCGTTGGGCAACCCCTGGATATTTAAAGGTATTGCTCAGGAATGTGCCGGTAAACCGTTAAATTATTTACCCGATTTGGAGCAAAGGCTGGAAATGATTCAAAATCATTGGAAAATGGAATCCCAATTTTTTGGAGATAAAGTGGCTCTCAAAAGCTTTCATAAGCATATTCTTTGGTATACCAAGGGCTTAGACAGCTCCAGCCGTTTCCGGGATCTTGCGGGAAAATTAAAAGACAAAGAAAGTATTCTTCATGAACTCAATGATTATTTCCGGTTACTGAAGATAAGTAAAAGTTAAAATAATACCTTGACATTGGGTCATAAATTAGCATAAATTAAAACAAAAAAATATTTTCAAAAACTTATTTTCTTTTAAAGAAAGGGTGAATAATTACAGTGGAATTGGAAAAATTTAAAAAATTAGAGGACAAGATTAAAGTTATTGTTAATGAGAAGGTTTCTTTAAAAAAACAAATTCATATATTGGAGGAAACATTAAAAAATAAAGAGGCGGAATTAGAAGGGGTAAAAAATAAATTAAAGGTATTAGATGAAGAAAGGAACAGCGTACGCGCAAAGGTAGATTCACTGCTTGAATTAATCGCAGATATAGATTCAGTAAAATAAGCTTCCAGGGCGTGTGTTTTGAAAAATAGTCACAAAATAACGGTATTGGGGCGGGAACTTTCTGTTTTAAGCGATTCAGAAGATGAAGAAGTGGCCAACGTTGTCCAATTTGTAAATGAAAAAATGGAGGAGGTTTTGCGATCCGGTAATGGTATCAAAACCTTAAACGTTGCCATCTTGGCGGCCTTAAACATTTCAGAAGAGTTGTTAATATTAAAAGGAGTTAACAAGGATCTCTGCGATCAGATAGAACGCAGAGCCGAAAAATTAATTCAACTGATTGATGAAGCAAATTAGCAAGTTTTTGTTCGCCCCTGCGATGTACGTGATTAATATTTGTCTTTGAGCCAACATTTTTGACATTGGGACCTTTCCTTGATTGCGGTGTGCATAGCTGTTTTTTTGCCGTTTGCCGGCAAGCAGAAAGCCTGAAACAACCAATACAGGTGCCCACTTTGTAAGAAGGTTCAAAATGGCGATTAACACGGCATATGCGGGGGTTTTTATGTCTCCCGTTTTAGTCATAAACCTTTCCCGCCTTTAAAAAATAAAAAATAATCAGATGAACGTATTCAGCTATGCTGGATAATTCGACTATCAAGTTTCAGTGCACTACGTTTCTGAAACTTGTGTCTCATTACAAATTCTTGCGGCTAAGCGTCCTGACATAAGGATGCCGTCGTGAGGTTTAAATATAGCTCCAACGGAGAGATGTCCTTCTGTATTAACGGCATAAGTTTTCAGGTTGGGAAATGGATTTTCCTAAGGAGCAAGAAGGAGGTAAAATTATATGTTTTGGGCCGGTGTATCAGTAGTTGTTTTGGTTGTTGCAGTTGTTTCAGGTATTATTATCGGCTTTATTTTGAAACAGGTTCTTGCAGCCAAAGAAATCAAGTCATCGAAGAAATTAATGGTGCGTATCGCCGAAGAAGCCAAGAAAGAGGCGGAAACCATTAAGAAAGAAGCAATCCTTCAAGCAAAGGAAAACCTTCTGAAGATGAAGGCCGAATTTGATAGTGAAGCGAAAGAGAGAAGAAGTGATTTTGACGGGAGAGAGAAACGCATTAGTGCCAAAGAAGAAAATCTGGATAAAAAAGCAGATGTTATGGCTCAAAAAGAATCATCCGTTGAAGGACGTGAAAAATCAATAACCAACAAAGAATCGGTTATCGAAGAAAAACGCCGCAAGCTAGATGCCGCTCTTGATGAGCAGAACGAGAAACTAGAAAAAATAGCGGGAATGTCTTCGGAAGAAGCAAAAAAAATATTAATTCAGTCTATGGAAGCGGATGCCAAACAAGAGGCCGCGGCCATTGTCCGTAAAATTGAAGACGAAGCAAAATTAACCGCCGATAGAAAGTCACAGGAAATTGTTGCTTATGCGATTCAGAGGTACGCCGGAGATGTCGTGGCGGAAAAAACTGTTTCGGCAGTTAATCTGCCCAGCGAAGAAATGAAAGGACGCATTATTGGCCGTGAAGGCAGGAATATCCGGGCAATTGAAGCGGCAACAGGAATAGACTTAATTATTGATGATACTCCGGAAGCTGTTGTTCTCTCCAGTTTTGATCCCATCAGAAGGGAAGTCGCCAGGATTTCACTGGAGAGATTGATTCAGGATGGCAGGATTCACCCCGGCCGTATTGAAGAAATTGTTAAAAAGGTAAGAGTAGAGGTTGACCAAATTATCAGGGAAACCGGAGAAAAAGCGTCGTTTGATGTTGGCGTTCATGATATCCATCCCGAGATAATCACTTTGCTGGGTTCCCTTAAATACCGCACCAGTTATTCGCAAAATGTTTTGCAGCACTCTATGGATGTTGCTTATCTCACCGGTATTATGGCGTCGGAATTAAAGGTGAATGTTAAAGAAGCCAAGCGTGCCGGATTATTGCATGATATCGGCAAGGCAGTCGACCACAAAATAGAAGGAACACACGCGGCCATTGGCGCGGATTATGCCAAGCGCTTCGGGGAGAATCCCCGCATTGTTCAGGCGATTGCTACTCACCATGATGACGGACGTAACAATACACTGCTTGGTGTTCTGGTTCAGGCGGCGGATACGCTTTCTGCCGCAAGACCCGGTGCGCGCCGCGAGATGCTGGAAACATACGTCAAACGTCTGGAAGGGCTGGAAAAAATCGCCAATTCCTTTAATGGAGTTGAGAAGTGTTTTGCCATTCAGGCAGGCCGTGAAATACGCATTCTTGTAGAAAATGAAAAAATATCCGAGAATGACGCCACGATGCTGTGCAAGGATATAATCAAGAAAATTGAAACTGAGCTTACTTATCCCGGGCAGATCAAAGTGACCGTAATCAGGGAAACACGGGTTTCCGATTTTGCGAAATAAAACTACCCCGCGGCAATTTCAGGAAGTTCCTATGGAATAAGCCGCGGGGTATTCATATTCTGAACGCCCTTTAATCCTATCCACGTCACAAGCGGCTGGACTTTAATCATAAGAAAGGGTATAAATTCTGTGCGCGACGGTAAAAGGAAAAACATAAATGAAAATATTTTTTATTGGCGATATAATCGGAAGTCCGGGGCGGATGGCTGTAAGGGAACTTCTGCCTGACTTGATTTCCAGGAAAAAAATAGACTTTGTCATTGCCAATTGTGAAAATGCTGCTGCCGGATTCGGCGTAACCAAAAAAAATGTGGAAGAACTTTTTAAATGTAATATTGATGTGCTTACTTCCGGCAATCATATCTGGAATAAGAGAGAAGTTCTGGAATTTATCGGAGATTTTGAAAGGCTTTTGCGGCCGGCCAATTATCCTTCCACGGCTCCGGGCGCGGGATCTGTCCTGATACCTCTGAAAACCGGAGAATACGTGGGCGTTCTTAATCTGGCCGGAAGAATTTTCATGCAGCCGATTGATTGCCCTTTTGTTACGGCTAAAAACAAAGTCGCCGAATTGAGAGAAAAAACAAAAGTTATTATCGTGGATATGCACGCGGAAGCGACTTCCGAGAAGAAAGCTTTGGGCTGGTATCTCGATGGTGAAGTGTCCGCCGTTTTAGGCACTCATACTCACGTACAGACGGCTGATGAAGAAATTCTGCCGCAGGGTACAGCATATATCAGTGATGCGGGAATGACGGGGCCTTTTGATTCTGTTATCGGCATCAAAAAAGAAATCGTTATCGAGAGATTTTTAACTCAGATGCCTAACAAATTTGATTTGGCGAAAGACGATATCAGAATGCAGGGAGTAGTTTTGGACATTGATGAGGTCAGTGGCAAAGCGATATCTATTAATAGAATCAGCGTTAAGCTGAAAGATTCATAGACGGCATGATTTTATGAAGAGCGCATACGAAATACTAAAGGAAAGAGGTTTCATCGAACAGGTAACCGATGAAGCTTTGATCAAAAAACTTTTCGCCCAAGGGCCTGTTACCTGCTATATAGGTTTCGATCCCACGGCAACCAGTTTGCATATCGGCTCTCTTGTGCCGATTATGTCTTTGGCACATATGCAGAAAAGCGGACATAAACCAATTGCGCTGGTCGGCGGCGGCACAGGTTTAATTGGCGACCCCAGCGGTAAAACGGAAATGCGTCAGGTTCTAACCCGTGAGCAGATAGACTACAACGCGGATTGTCTTAAACAACAGCTTTCCCAATATATTGATTTTTCCGGCGGCAAGGCGCTTCTTTTGAACAACGCCGACTGGCTGACAAAATTAAACTACATCGATTTTTTAAGAGATATCGGCCGCCATTTCAGCGTGAACAAAATGCTGGCGGCGGAAAGCTATAAAATCAGAATGGAAAAAGGCCTGAATTTCATCGAATTTAATTACATGGTTCTTCAGGGTTATGATTTCCTTTATCTGTTCCAGAATTACGGCTGTGCGCTACAAATGGGCGGCAACGACCAATGGGGCAATATGCTGGCCGGCACCGAACTTATCCGCAAGATAGCTGCCAAAGACGCTCATGCCGTGACCTTTCCGCTGATTACGACGTCCCTCGGCCAAAAGATGGGGAAAACTGAAAAAGGAACAGTCTGGCTGGACGGCACGTTGACCAGCCCTTACGAATATTATCAGTACTGGGTCAATTGTGACGATGCCGATCTGGAAAGATTTCTCAAACTCTTCACCTATCTGCCGCTTGAAGAAATAGGTGTTGTGAAAAAAATATCCGATGCTCAACTGAACATGGCCAAAGCGGTGCTGGCTTTTGAGGCAACACGAATCACACACGGAACAAAAGCAGCCGAAGATGCCTGGCGTGCTTCAATGGAAGCTTTTCATTCCCGTCCGGTGGATGCCGGTATGTTCCCTTCCAGCGTTATTCCACGAGGTACGCATGGTACGGCATCTCTTACAATGCCCCTTCTTCAAGTTAATGGATCCGGGAGTGTAATGTCAGCCATTCCCCGCTATAAAATTTCCCGCACGGATTTGACAGCAGGTGTCCAGATTTGTGCGACCTGCGCCAAAGCGGGATTGACCTCATCCATATCCGAAACAAAGCGCCTCATTGAACAGGGCGGCATTTACGTCGCGGAGAAGCAGGTAAAATCCATTGACGAGAAAATTACTACTGCCGATTTTGGCGGTAGTAACGAATTGCGCGTGAGGAAAGGGAAGAAGAAGTATTTGATCATCGAAATGGAAACCTAATATTTTAGTTTTCCATTTTTACGCGACACTGTCCTATTTCTTTAAAAAATGTCATTGCCCGGCTCTGTGCCTGGCGAATGCCGGGTGAAAGGGCAATCCCGCCCTCCTTGTGTCATTGCCCGGCTTGACCGGGCAATCCAGAATTTATGACTAATACTAAAACATATTATGTTTATGTGTTGGCAAGTAAACGAAACGGCACTTTATATATAGGCGTCACGAATGATTGGGAGAGACGCCTTTACGAACATAAAAATAATCTCGTTGATGGTTTTACTAAGAGATATAAAGTCCATCATCTTGTCTATTATGAATCTGTAAATGATGTTAATGCGGCTTTGCAAAGAGAGAAACAGTTAAAGCGGTGGTCTAGAAAATGGAAGATGGAGCTTATAGAGAAAGTAAATCCTGAGTGGTCTGACCTTGCAAAAAAATTTGTTTTGCAAGGCGATAAAAAATAATTTATTAACTGGATTGTCCAATCACCCGGCATGCGCTCGGCACAGAGTTGGACAATGACACAAGAGAAAACTGGATTATCCGGTCAATGCAAGAAAAAATTGAAAAAAGAAAAAAGCCCTTCCAGCTCAAGCGTTCTTTCGCCCGGGGAAAATTAAAAAGCAAAGAGAAGGTCTCTTATTACAAACCGGAAATAGCATCTTCTCTTAAAAATATTCTGGCCAAAATAGGAAAGCCGCAGCAAGCCCCCTTTGTTCCCGATGATTTCCAAATTAAAGCATTGGATGCGATCAAAAAAACCGATTGTCTGGTAATTGCGCCGACAGGTTCCGGAAAAACATGGATCGCGCGGGAGGCGATATTATCCGTGCTGGAGAAGGGTGGACATGCCTGGTACGCCTCGCCCCTGAAAGCTCTTTCCAATTCCAAGTGGGTGGAGTTCGGCCTGCATTTCGATCCCGAAAACGTAGGTATCATCACCGGCGACACCAAGGAAAATACCGAAGCGCCGATTATTGTCGGCACCACGGAAATACTGCGCAATCAGCTCTATGACGCCATGCATCAGGGGCTGGACTTGAAATGCGATCTGGTAATTCTGGATGAGGCGCATTTCCTGGGCGATGCCGATCGAGGCGTTGTCTGGGAAGAAATAATGATTTACCTTCCGGCGCGGATTAATCTGCTGCTTTTATCGGCGACAATCGGCAACGGTGAGGAAATCGCGCGATGGCTGGAAACAATCCGTAAAAAACCATGCGTGGTAATCAGGGAAGAAAAACGCCCTGTGCCGCTCTATCCTCTTTTTCTTCATCCTTCAGGATGTTTGCATCCTTTTCTGGAAGGGAAAAAAGTTTCGCCGACGGTTGCGGATTTTTTAAGAAGAACTAACGATAAAAAATTGCGCGGCGGTCCAATGCCGGATTACATCGGTATTATCAGAATTCTTGAACGGTTTAATCTTCTGCCGGCTATATTTTTTTTAAAATCACGCGCGGAATGCGATGCGGCCCTCACAGCGCGGGGAACGCTTTCGTCTCCGGAAAATTCCGTGGGATTCAATGATTCTCTCTATGAATTACTTGACCGTTTCCCGTCACTTGCCAATCATCGGCAACTAAAAGCGTTGCGCTCCTGGGGGCTTGCTGCTCATCACGGCGGGCAGTTGCCGGCCTGGAAAATGCTCGTGGAAGAAATGATGAATCGTGGGCATCTGCGAGTGATATTTGCCACATCCACCATTGCCGCGGGAGTAAATTTTCCGGCAAGGACCATCGTGCTTTTTAACTCTGATTTATTCAACGGGAATGATTTTAATCCGCTTTCGGCTACGGAATTTAGCCAGATGACCGGTCGCGCGGGAAGACGCGGGCAGGATAATATCGGATTTATGCTGACAATTACCGGGAAATTTATGAATATAAACCATATCCGGTATTTGCTGTTTCAAAAACCGGAAGACATTTTAAGCCAATTAAAAAATGATTTCGCGATGGTTTTGAATCTACTTTTATCACAGACACCGGAGGACATTCGTAAAATATTCGAGAGGTCGTTTGCGGCTTATCAACAAAATATCCGGCACCATGGCTCTGATTATTCCGCTGCAAAATCACTTTGGAAAGATTTTTCGCGCCACTTTAAGTTTTTACAGAAAGAAGGCTTTGTGGATGAAGCCGGAGCGCTGACCGCAGACGGACATTGGGCTTCCAAACTGCGGCTGGATTATCCGCTGCTGGTGGCGCAGTGTTTGCGTGAGAATGCTTTTCCTGTAGAGAACGAAAAACTTCTTGCTGCTGTTGTCGCATTTTTTGCTTACGATCGGGATGACGATATGAAATTGACCATCAAGGATCTGCCGCCGAAACTGACATTATCATTTAAAAAGGTTGCGCTTGCCGTGCGGCCGCTTATCCATCGCCTGGAAGACGCCGGCTTTCCGGTGGTAAAACTTCACGCATCTGCCGGAGCCGCTGTTTATTACTGGGCACAGGGACACAGTTGGGATTCTGTAATCAAAGCCACGGGAATCGCGGAAGGTGACATGGCAACACTGATTTTGCGCACCGCGGATAATCTACGCCAAATTGCTTCGCTTAAGGATACGTATCCTGAAATCGCCGCCTGTGCGTATAAGGCGAGGGAAGCAATCTTGCGAGAACCGGTCTTATTCCTTTAAAAGAAAAGATTGTCATTGCCCAATCAAGTTGGGCAATGACAAAAACTGGATTGTGCGGCAAGGCCGGGCAATGACACCACCATTGTCATTCCCTTGCGAATGACAATGAGACAAGGGAATCCATGAAACGAATACTGGATTACCCCATAACCTGAAGGTTACACGTCAAGTTGGGAAATGACACAAATAGTTGAGAAATTATGGAAAAACTTTCGATGATAACTGATTTTGTTCCGGCGGGGGACCAGCCGCAGGCGATTTCAGATTTAGTAAAAGGTTTGGAAAAGGGCAAGGAGCATCAGGTGCTTCTGGGCGTGACCGGCTCGGGTAAAACCTTCACCATTGCCAATGTCATCGAGCGCGTCCAGCGTCCCGCTCTTATTGTCGCGCATAATAAAACTCTGGCGGCGCAGTTATATGAAGAATTCAAAGGCCTCTTTCCCGAAAATGCCGTGGAATATTTTGTCAGCTATTACGATTATTACCAGCCGGAAGCTTATTTGCCGGTTACGGATACTTACATCGAGAAAGATTCAGCCATTAATGAAGAGATTGACAAACTACGACACGCGGCAACGCATTCTCTTCTGACGCGGCGTGATGTTATCATCGTTGCCAGTGTTTCCTGCATTTACGGTTTGGGCTCGCCTGACGCCTATCTGGGGATGATAGTACAACTGGAAGCGGGCAAGGAATTTCCGCGGGATGAGCTTTTGAGAAGACTTGTCGAAATTCAGTATGAAAGAAACGATATTGATTTTCATCGAGGCACATTCCGTGTCCGTGGCGATATTGTGGAAATATTTCCTCCTTATGAAGATGAACAGGCTTTGCGGGTAGAATTTTTCGGTGATACGATTGAATCAATGTCGCTCATTGATCCGCTGCGGGGCAAGAAAATAAGCTCGGTTAATAAAATAGCCGTTTATCCCGGCAGACACTATGTTACCACACGCGACAATCTCAGAAGAGCAACAGCTGATATTCGGGCGGAACTGGCTTTGACGCTTGCCGAATATAAAGAACAAAATAAGTTAGTAGAGGCACAACGCCTCGAGCAGCGCACCAACTTCGATCTGGAGATGATGGAGGAGATGG
>JQDQ01000184.1 GCA_000747625.2 Smithella sp. SCADC | reverse complement strand
GTGGGCGCGTGGATTGAAACCTCTGGTGTAGATGGAAACTCGCGGTGCATATCTTGTCGCGCCCCGCGTGGGCGCGTGGATTGAAACCCACCAAATACCACGGTAATAACACCGGCGTTAATCAAGTCGCGCCCCGCGTGGGCGCGTGGATTGAAACGGTTTCACCACCATAATTTACGGATTTGATATGTACCCACACACGTGGGGATGAACCGTAAACACCGGTAAGCCGAAATAGATTCTGTTAAATGCATTGAATTAACTGGATTCCCGATCATCCAGGCATACCCAGGCATATGCCGGGTTTACCTGCCGGACAATGAGTCGGGAATGATAACAGCAGTCTAAACGACGGGCGGTAAACTGGAGGCAATACTCATGGTACTAGACATAATCATTATCTTTATAGCGGCGATTATTTATTTTGCCGTCTTTTATGGCATTGCCCATCTTAAAGCCATCCACATTATTTGTGCGCTGCTTTTCGTATGGGGCGGTATTCTTTCGTTTTTAAACGCATATTTGGTTTTTTACCCTGTCTTTTCTTCCACGCATTTGGTGTTCATTCCCGGCGTTATTGGTTTTTTTGTTTGGTCTGTTTTTTGTCTACGTCTCTTTTTACAACATATTTTTGGAGCCGTCTGAATTCAACAGAATCTTGTCAATAGACGCACTTTTCACGGTCACAAATCCCAGTATGGGCGTCATCAAAGCCTTGCCTGCGCCTTTGCCCTGATTTTCAGGGACCACTCCTATGAACTGCAAATAATAATATCTTTCCTTGGGGTGGTCTTTCTTCATCTCCTCCATGGCCAATGCCAGACGTAATAATCCCGTCCAACCTACGGCAGTAATCATTTTAGGTATAAGGGTAAATTGCCTTGCCTAGCCTGCCTCTGATGTGCCGGGCGGGTACCATAACGCTCCTCCGGTATATCTTCCGTCGTAAGCACATGCTCATGCCGCAGACATAAATCTGATATGCATGATTGAAACAGAGTCTCCATTCCTTGAGTTCTTTTTTTATCCTTACGGACAAGCCAGTTGATAACAGGGTCATCATCAAAAGCTCTTGCCAGAGAAGATGCTAAACAATAGGTATCTTTGTGAGAGGCCTTTCTAATCTTATTATTCATATGCTTTATTTATCACTTCCAATTAAGCTTGTCCCAATATTTATATTCATTGGTCCACTCATTTTTGTTGAGTTTTACCAAATCCTGAAAATATTTTCTATTCTCCTTGAATCGTATATTTTGTTTGGAATAAGTTTTCTTTTTACTAATATCATTGGCAAGAATTTCTCCCAGTCTGAAGGCCTTTGCTCCTGTGTTTGCTAAAGCTTTTACACCTTCTCTTGCGGATATACCGGTGCTGCCGGTGATGAAAGATCCGAAATTCAGCATGATTTCATTGAGGTAATCAAGGACCTGTTTATAGTGTCCGGGACCTCCCGATGTCGCTATGTTAACGGTGTATTTGCCGGTTAATAATTGGCAGTGAACTGCGTCGGCCATGCGGTCTATCATGGTTTTCATTTGGGCGGTTACTGAATGGAAGTAATTGGGTGAGCCCATAACCAAACCATCAGCGGAGAGAATTTTTTTGTAAAGGGTTTGGAGATCATCCTTATGTACACACTTGCCCCTCTCATAACAGATTCCGCAGGCATTACAATATTCCATCTTCAATCTGCAAAGATCAACCAGTTCAACGGTAGCGCCTTGAGAGCGTGCTCCATCAAGAACAGCTTTGACTAATTTCTTGGTTTGACTTTTAGAGCCTCTGGGACTGGCGTTGATACCGATTATCTTCATTTGTTTAACCTCTCCTTAATATTTATGGTTGCTTCGCAAATGTTATTGCCGATGTATTGACAGCAAGAAGCGCCGTAGTCAAGAGCTGTTTTATGCCGGCAAGTATAAAAATGCCTGCAATTGGTTTTTGAAAAGAGGGTTTTTTCATTGACAGTGTGATATATTGCTTTATATTATTGAAAACATCTTGCTTTTAAAAAGAAAAAATCTTAGTTGTATTGCAGGAATGACTGATTCAGTTAAAATAAAAGGAGCCTTTTATGTGGGAATATACGGATAAAGTAAAGGAGCATTTCCTCAACCCTCGCAATGTCGGCGAAATCGAAAATCCGGATGGCGTGGCGGAAGTGGGGTCGCTTGCCTGCGGTGACGCGCTGAAACTTACATTTAAACTGGATGAGAATAAAAGAATAAAGGATGCTAAATTCAAAACATTTGGTTGCGCCAGCGCCATAGCCTCATCATCAGCGCTGACGGAAATGATCAAAGGGATGACAGTGGAAGAGGCGCTGAAAGTCACCAATCAGGATATAGCCGGTTATCTGGGTGGTCTTCCGGATGAAAAAATGCACTGTTCCGTTATGGGTAAACAGGCGTTGGAAAAAGCGGTGGAAAATTACCGAGGCGCTCCGCCACTGGAAGCAGGAGCAAAAATTATTTGCGAATGCTTCGGTGTTACCGATAAAGAAATCGAGCGGGCGGTGCGCGAAAATAATCTTTCCACTGTGGAGGATGTGACCAATTATACAAAAGCGGGTGGTGGCTGCGGTAATTGCCATGACGCCATTCAGCAAATCATTGATCAGGTTCGCAGTGAGCCCAAAACCGATACAAAGCCGAAACTAACCAATATTCAAAAGATTCGTCTGATTGAAGAGACGATTGAACGGGAAATAAGGCCTTCGCTCAAACATGACGGCGGCGACATAGAAATTATCGATATTATCGGTAATCGGGTTATTGTGGCCACCCGCGGAGCCTGCTCTACTTGTAAAGCTTCAGACATCACTTTAAAACATTTTGTAGAGCATCGTCTTAAAGAACTTGTTTCACCTGATATAGTAGTTGAGGAGGTCGCTAAATGATTACAATTTATCTCGATAACAATGCCACAACTCAAGTTGCTGAAGAGGTATTAGAAGCAATGCTGCCTTATTTCCGTGAGCTTTACGGCAATCCTTCCAGCATGCACAGTTTTGGCGGTCAGGTCGGCCGGGAAATTCGCACTGCGCGTGAGCAGGTGGCGGCGCTTTTGGGTGCGTTGCCGGAAGAAATCATTTTTACCAGTTGTGGTACGGAAAGTGATAATGCCGCCATCCGGTCTGTGCTGGCAACTCGTCCGGATAAAAAGCATATCATAACCAGCCGCGTGGAACATCCTGCAATTCATGCATTATGCGCTCAATTGGCGACGCAGGGCTATCGAATAACCGAACTGCCTGTAGATAAAAATGGATTACTGGATCTGAAAAATCTGGAAAAAAGCCTGACACCCGATACCGCTGTAGTCAGTCTGATGTGGGGGAATAATGAAACCGGCGTAATTTTCCCGGTGGAAAAAGCGGCTCAAATGGCGCATGAAAAAGGGGTTTTATTTCACACGGATGCTGTTCAAAGCGCCGGCAAAATTCCAATTAACATGAAAAACAATGTCATTGATATGCTTTCTATATCCGGGCACAAACTCCATGCACCGAAAGGTATTGGTATTCTCTATGTGCGTCGCGGTACCAGGTTTTCACCTTTTCTTATCGGAGGGCATCAGGAGAAAGGACGCCGCGGTGGAACTGAAAATACTCCCGGTATAATCGGTTTGGGTAAGGCCTGTGAACTTGCGGATAAAAATATGCAAAAAGAGAATACGGAAGTAATGCGTTTGCGGGACAAGTTGGAAAAAGAACTTCTGAAAAGGATTCCTCAAAGCAGAGTCAATGGCGATACCGTTAACCGTTTACCCAATACAACGAATATAAGTTTTGAGTATGTCGAAGGCGAAGCAATACTCTTGTTGATGAATGAACTGGGAATATGTGCATCTTCCGGTTCGGCTTGTACTTCAGGATCATTACAGCCTTCTCACGTTTTACGGGCGATGGGAGTTCCCTTTACCATGGCTCATGGATCAATTCGATTTAGCTTAAGCATTTACAATACCGAAAAGGAAATTGATTTTGTAATTGAAAAGATGCCGGCAATCATTGAAAGACTAAGAGGCATGTCGCCATACTGGAATACTGAGCAGTCTTCTTGCGCAAGTAAGTGATGATTTTGTAAAAAGCTTTGATGGAGTGAAAAAGTACCATGAAAAAATCTGAACAGAACAGGGAATGCAAAGAAGAAATTAAGATAACCAGGCACGCCAGGACGGAAATCCCGGATATAGTTGATAAACTGGTATCATCCTGCAATAAGGATGGTTGTTTCGATCATGTCAGCGCGGAACCAATACCCAATAGAGCGGCAGTTGTTGATATTCTGCAGCGAGCAGCTCGCATCCTCTATCCCGGCTATTTCATCAATACACGACTCGATCAAACAAACCTGGAATATTATCTGGGGCAGGAGGTAACAGCGTTTTTCGAGGTTCTTTCCGAACAAATAATTCTGGCGATAAGACATGACTGCATTCGTCATAATCAGCCCTGTGTAAAATGCGAGGAACTTGGTCAAAACATAACGATAGAATTTCTACACGGCCTGCCTGAACTAAGAAAGCTTTTAGCCAAAGATATACGCGCGGCCTATGATGGAGATCCGGCAGCGAAAAGCTATGATGAAATAATATTCAGTTATCCGGGAGTATGGGCAATAATGGTTTATCGTATAGCCAACAGGCTTCAGAGGAGCAGAGTACCTTTGATTCCCCGCATCATTACTGAATTTGCTCACGGCCGCACCGGTATAGATATCCATCCGGGAGCAGCAATAGGGGAGAGCTTTTTCATCGATCACGGAACAGGCGTAGTCATTGGTGAGACAGCCTCTATAGGCAAACGTGTGCGCATATATCAGGGGGTTACTCTGGGAGCTTTGTCTTTATCCAAAAAAGATTGCCAGCTTTTGAGAAATAAGAAGCGACATCCAACAATTGAAGATGATGTTATCATCTATGCCAACGCTACCATTCTCGGTGGTGAGACCGTAGTCGGCGCGCGTTCGGTTATCGGTGGAAACGTCTGGCTGACTAATTCAGTGCCGCCGGATACAGAGGTCTTTATTAGGAAACAAGATCTGATCTTCGGTGAGAAGAAATTTAAAAAGCAAGCAGTGAAGAAAAGTTACAGATAGTATATCTTTTTATTTTCTTATTGCCACAGCTTCTATTTCTAACAGTACTCCTTTAGGTAAAGCGCTTGCTTCAATGGTTGAGCGTGCCGGAGGCTCTTTCGGAAAAAAACTGGCGTATATTTCATTAACGACGGAAAAATCAGCAATATTTTTTAAAAAGATAGTTGTTTTGACAACATTGGACATATCCATACCGGCTTCTTTTAGTATGATTTGTATATTTGTAAGCACTTGTCTGGTAGCTGTTTTAATGTCGTTGATGATTTCACCGGTTGCCGGGTCAATTGGCAACTGACCGGAAATAAAAATCATGCCTCCGGCTTCCACGGCGGTTGAATACGGTCCTGCAACAGGGAATTTACCGGAAGCGATAATATTTTTCTTCATTTATTCCTCTTGTTCATTTTTCGGTACGCATTTAAACTATTTTTAGCATTCTTTCTATGGAGAGACGCGCTTTTTCCATAATATCCGGTTCAACTGTAATTTCAAAAGATAAATCTTCGAGAGACCAGAGAACTTTTTCCAGTGTGATTTTTTTCATATTCGGACAAACAGCTTTTTCTGTTACCGGATAAAATATTTTATCCGGATTTTCTTTTTTCATTCTGTGAATTATACCGATTTCCGTACCGATAATGAATTCCATATCCGGAGATTTTTTGGCGTATTTGCTCATACCTTCGGTGGAGGCAACAACATCGGCTAGTGACGTCACTGTCGGCCTGCACTCCGGATGAACAATAACCTTAGCATTCGGATGCAGTTTTTTAGCTTCTAGAATATTTTCCGGCATGATTTTAGCATGAGTAGGACAGTATCCTTCCCATATAATAAAGTCATGTTTCACTTGCGCCGAGACATATTGCGCCAGATATTTATCGGGAATAAAAATAATTTCCTTATCTTTATGATTAAGTAAAATATTCTGCACAATTTTTACAGCATTGGCTGAAGTGCAACAATAATCGCAATAGGCTTTTACTGCGGCTGAAGTGTTTACATAGCAGACAGTTACGGCATCAGGATGCCTGGCCTGAAGAGCCATTAAGCTTTCAGCATCAATCATATCAGCCATCGGACAACCGGCATTTTTATCGGGAAGTAAAACAATTTTTTGCGGAGATAATATCTTCGCGGTTTCCGCCATAAAATGAACACCGCAAAAAACAATTATTGCGGCATCCGTCCGGGATGCTTCGATGCTTAACCCTAATGAATCTCCTACAAAATCAGCAATGTCTTGAATTTCAGGGAGCTGGTAATTGTGAGCCAGAATTACAGCGTTTTTTTCTTTTTTCAGTTTTTTTATTTGATCAACAATATTCATTTTATTCTTCGCCTTATTGTTTCACAGGGCTTGCTTGGGATTTGTACCCGTGGTTTTGTAGCAATTAAGTCAGAAAGAATTTTTTGTCAAGAAATAAGGTAAATGCCGGTATCTCATAATAAGTTGATCAAGCAGCATCTGTCTAGGGAAGCTGTAAAACAGGATTTTCTGTCTCATCTTTAACGGCATTATTAGTTTCTTCTTTGGGTTTTGTATCAGAGAAAATAAAAAGTTTATCGCCGGATGAAATACTTTTTGCGCTGGAGATACCGTTCCAGTTCATAATTGCTTTAACAGATACATTAAAACGTTTGGCAATAGAAGACAGGTTTTCTCCTTTTTTGACTGTGTAAACAGATTTTACTTTTTCATTATTCCATTGTTTCAGTATATTTTCATATCTCCCGGAAAATCCGGAGGCAGCGCCCTTTGGTATAAAAAGATTGTGTTTGCCAATCGTTAAATAATAGTTTTTGACATGAGGATTAAGGTCCTTTATTTCCTTAAAATAAGTATTTGCTGCCTGAGCAATTATATACAGCGGCACAGGTTGATTTACATTTATTTCTACACGATCAAACTGCACAGGTTTATAGAGATCATCTTCATTTAAATGGAATCCATATTTCTCCGGATTTGATATAATCAGCTTGGCTGCCAGAATTTTGAATACATATCTTTGAGTTTCCTGATTCAAATAAAGATGATAGTAGTCGTTCACTTTTTGCATCAGCATTTCTGTTCTCAGACCGTCTTCTCCCATATTGTAAGCGGCTGCGGCAAGTGTCCATGAACCGAAAAGCGTGTAAAGTTCTTTCAAGTAAGCAATCGCTGCTTGTGTAGAAGTGAATAAGTTGCGGCGTTCGTCCGTATCTTTGTTTATGGTCATGCCATATCTGGAACCGGTACTTTCAATAAACTGCCAGAATCCGGCCGCGCCTTTGCCTGACGTCGCCGATGATTTCAGATGGCTCTCAGCAATAACAATATATTTCAAATCATCGGGGAGGGAACTGTCCTTCAATACTTTTTCAATATGAGGGAAATAACGATTGGCTCGTTTCAGCCACAGAATAACATCATCGCTATTACTTAGCGATACAAGCAATTCTCTCTCCAGCCTTTCTTTTACGTCAGTTTCGTTTAAAGGTACGGGCTCGTTGCAAAAGGCAAGAGGCTCTTTGAATTTAAGCGCTTCCATGAGCCATTGTCCGGTGGATTGCTGCCATCCGGTTTGTGCTTCTGCTGTAATTACAGCGTTGGTTATTATTGTGACAATAAGAATTAATCTGATTAATTGATACAAATATTTCAATGTGGCAACTCCCGTATTAATGATGTTACTTTTACTCCGTTAGAAAGGAAGCCCCTCTATGCGGGCGGGGTAAAGGATATAGAACGAAGGTGGTTTTTAATGCTTCACCCAAACTTTCTAACGGAGTTTACTAAGGGAAGAAGTGTTTGTCAAATCTTTATGTCAGTAAATATTTTTATGAAGATAAAGGTAATTAATTCAAAAAAGGTTTATTCTTGCCAATGTTTTCTGTTGATGTTATAAAAAATAATATGAAGAACGTCATGAAAGACAAACCTGATTTATTATTCTCCCCCAAAGATATTAAGAAAATAAAAAGTTTGGGATTAGATTTAAACATCATAGAAAAACAACTGGCTTTGTACAGGCAGGGCTCAACATTTTTAAAATTAAAAAGGCCGTGCAATGTTAAGGATGGGATTTTATCCTTTAAACCTGCGCAAATAAAAAAACTTGTTTCTCTTTATGAGAAAGAATCTGAAAAATATAAGTTGATAAAATTTGTTCCGGCTTCCGGCGCCGCCAGCCGTATGTTTGCCGGATGGTTTTCAGCTCTGGATGCGGGAGGATTTAGCTCTCCGGCAATCAATAAATCATTTTTGCTTGATCTGAAAAAGTATCCTTTCTATGATTTGATCAAGCAAAATAAACGTGCTGCAAAATTCATTGAACAAAAAAATATCGGCGATTTACTTGATTATATTTTGACAGAACAAGGATTAAATTTCGGCTGGCTGCCTAAGGCGTTGATTCCTTTTCATCGGTATGCCGTGGCAGAGATTCGTACAGCGTTGGAAGAGCATTTATTTGAAGCTGCTCAATATGTCCGTAGTGCAGGAGATATGTGCCATTTGCATTTTACAATTTCTCAAGAACATAAAAATAATATTGCTAAAAAAATAAAGGCTGTGAAGCCGAGGTATGAAAAACTTTGCCGGGTAAAACATGAGATAATGTCATCAGTTCAGTCACCATCGACTAATATGCTGGCAGTTGATGAAAATAATATGCCGTTGCGGGATGCCGCAGGCAATCTGATATTTCGGCCGGGCGGACATGGAGCTTTGCTTAAAAATTTACAGAATCTTGATGCCGATTTCATCTTTATAAAGAACATCGATAACGTTGTACCGGAAAATAATTTAAAGAAAATTCTTCCCTATAAAAAAATGTTGGGAGGACTGGCTCTGCAGATTCAGCGGGAAATATTTGCCATTTTGCGTAAGATGGAAGATGAGGAAATTGGTCCCCGACAAATTAATGAGATCAAAAATTATTGTTCCCGGAGGCTCAATATAATATTTCCCCGTAGTTTATCGAAGCAGTCACTGAAGAGTCAAAGAAACATCATATTTTCTTCACTGGACCGGCCACTGCGTATCTGCGCGATAGTGAGAAATGAAGGTGAACCGGGTGGCGCTCCGTTCTGGGTTGAAGAACGCGATGGCAATCAAACTTTGCAGATTGTTGAAAGCGGGCATGTGGATAAAAGTAACAGTAAGCAGATGACCATCTGGTCCACCGCAGAATATTTCAATCCGGTGGATATGGTCTGCTGCACGAAGAATTATAAAGGAAAGAAATTCGATCTGGATAATTATGTAAATAATGATGCTTATTTAATTACCATTAAGAATGAAAAGGGACGCTCTCTTAAAGCTCTGGAATTACCGGGTCTCTGGAATGGCGCCATGGCTTACTGGAATACTGTTTTTGTGGAACTTCCCATAATAGTCTTCAATCCGGTGAAAACGGTTAATGATCTTCTACGTCCGGAACATTTAATCAAATAAATGGTTCTAATCTTCCAATCTTCTAAACTTCTAAGCCGTCTAATCCTCTTGTTTTGTTATATATAACCCATTTTTCACAATCCTCTCTCGCAGCTGCTTTGGCCTTTATGATATTTGATGAATTCTTGTGTTGATAAATTACATTTGCTTCGCGATCAGAGGGAGCATCACTATAGCGAACGCAGAGTGCGGCGGCAAGCGGAAGCAGGGCAATGATTCCATGAGGTATTATGACGAGGGGTCCGGGAAAGTCAGCAACAAACAAAACAATATCATCATCAGTTGAAAGTTCACGCAAGTTTTCATTATCTGAATTATTGCGGCCGACAATAATTTTGCCTTGATCATCCGCGCGAAAATGACGACCATATTTTAATAAGTCGAGATCATGAATATCATGGTCTTCCTGATGCGAAAATAAATCGCGCAGACGGCGTGTAAACATGGGATCAGTAAGCAGACATCCTCCGGCGGGCGGCGCATAATCTGCAATACCGAAATCGGCAGCTAATTTTATTTGAAATTTGCGGCCGCGTCCCTGAATAGCAAGTAATTGCGAGCGATCAATTATTTTATCTCTTTCCGCTTTTATCGGGTCAAGGAGCTGGGCGCTCAACGGACGTAAAATGTAATCCGAATAGCCTGAATTTTTGGCTACAATATAAAGAGATTGTTTGTTTTGTGACATTGGACGTTGACCGAGAACCTCTCCGGTAATAATAAAATCAAAACCGGTCTTTTTCATTCTTTCCCCGGCTATTTGAAGCATAAGTGTATGACAATCAATGCAGGGATTCATATTTTTACCATAGCCATAGCGCGGAGATTTAAGCATCTTGAGATGTGGAGTTGTAATATCTTCAACAACCAGAGGCAGATTTAATACGCTTGCGGCGTAACATGCTTTTTGAGCGTCAAAAAAAGGGGTTGTAAATGTCAGACCAAGAACGTCAATCTTGAGCCTGCGGATTAGCTCAGCAGCCAGCATGCTGTCTAATCCACCGGAGAAAAGAGCAATAGCTTTAACCATAAACAACCTTTCAAAAACAATTGTATAAATATTAAAATATAAAGAAAATAGGCGGCGGTAACGAAGGAGGAAATACAAAATGGAAACAAATTCCGGGTATATTTTTTAATATACTTGCTATGCGGACAGCCTCATAATATGGATGGTCGCTCGCGGGCTGCATTTGCGGTACCATTAGTATTTGGCTATGTAAGCGGACCATACCTCCTGCAGCAGACCTCTTAATTCTTGATCAAAATCAAAATCAATAACGTACAAATCTTTACCTGTTTTAATCATGGTGCCGTTAAAGTTTATGGCATAAGGCGCCTGTTTCTTCTCCGGTCCGGAAAATGTAAAATTACCGGAAATAAAAGGAATATTGAGACCGTGTAACACCTTTACCATTATGTCTTCCGGAGAATCGTTGTCCTTAACGAAGATAATTTCGTTGCCGGCTTGTTTTAGAGAATTTACGAATTGCGGGGACAGGATTTGTGAATAGATAATATATTTCCTGCCTTCTTTTTTTATCAGAACATCGGCTTTAATCGATAAATTAAAGCCGTCTTTTACGGTGTCGAACATTTGAATATCAACGTCTTTTTCGGCGCTAAATCCTAAATTGGAAACAAGTTCATAAGAAAAATCTCTGGCTGATATTGCAGGGAAGACCGGCACAGGCGGCAAAGAATAAACTTCGTCCGGTTTTCCGACAAGCCCGGTCTCGGGAGAAATTTCAGTGATAATTAAACCGTTTTTCCGGGAATAGTTTTTAATTGACTTGGGCAACAGCAAATTATTTTCATTAATCAGACGCAATCCTTGCTTTAATGATTTTGTCTTTTTGGGAAGAGTGCTGAAAATTACCCAATCGACCATTACTTCTACCGGCGGATATGCACCGATCATAAGAGGCTTTTCACTTTTAATCATCGAGTAACTTTTGGTAGTATTAATAACTTTTTTCAGGATAGCGATTACGTCGTCATTCTTGTCCGTTTTAACTAAATAGTAGTTTGCCCAATTATCACTGATCATCTTTTTGAGACTATTATTGGCACGGTTCTCCAGGTCAAGAAATACAGTCGTATTATCATCAAATTCAATTACAGGAATTTTAGAACAATCAATTGTCACCTGACCGGTTTTAGAGAAGGGAAGAAAATAATTGCCCGTAGTGGTAATCGATCCATTCATTTGGGTGATGATTTGCTTAAGTACAGCGAAACCGACTTCCGGTGGCATAACTTTTTTCTCTTTTACTTCACCAATTTTTTCAGATTGAGGTGGGGGGGTGGAGAGTTTTGAAACTTTCTGTTCAGCAGCTTTAGCTTTTGCCGGAGTTTTGGCTAAGACTGTTCTGCCAGGCAACTTTATAACTGTACCAGGATGAATTTTATTAACATTTTTAATACGGGGGTTTAATGATTTAATAGTTCTAATCGTTTTAGGAATATCGGCTTCGGCGACTTTTAGTTCGCGGCGGATGATTCCCATTAACCCGTCACCCTTTTTTATTTTATAATACCTGGCCTTGGCAGAAGGAATTTTTTGAGTAGATTTGGCGCTGGAAGAAACTGTTTTTTTACTCTTAACTTCTTTTACTTTTGCCTCTGTTTTTATCTCTGGCTTTGCCGCGGTTTCCATAATCGGCTTTCCCGGAAGAATGAGCGATTGTCCCGCCTCAAGCGCATTTGCCGGTTGGTAAACCAAGACGGCAAAAAGGGCAACAAAAATCAAGGCCAAAGCATATCGCTTAATCATTAGTATCTTCCCCCTGTTTAAAAGAGTGAATAAATAAATATTTTTTTGATTAATTACTCCAATTGGCAAGAAAAGTCAACTCCTTATATGTAAGTAAAAAATTTTATTAATTATCCGGTGGGCGTAATGATAATGTAATATTTTGGGATAATGATAATTTGTCTAAATATCTCTTTGGTGTCAAATTACTTTTTTCATGGCCGCAATGGCTACTTCAATTTGATCATCGGAAGGCTCTCTTGTTGTAATCTTTTGCAGCATTAGTCCGGGCCAACTCAGCAGTTGTACAAGCTTAGAATGGCTGTATTTACCGGTAAAACGGATTGCTTCGTAAGAAATACCGGCAACAACAGGAAGGAGCAGGATTTTATAGAGTACTCTGTGCAGGAAATCCGGACGCCCTAGTAGAGAAAAGACTAATATGGAAACAATCATCACAAAAAGAATAAAGCTTGTTCCGCAACGGGGATGACGTGTAGAGAATCCTTTGACATTTTCCACGGTCAGTTCCTGACCATGTTCCCAGGCAAATACAGTTTTATGCTCCGCTCCATGGTACATGTATGTCCGTCGCATATCTTTCATTAAGAGCGTGGCGGAAAGAAAACAAAGGAAAATACCCAGTCGAACGCAACCTTCTAAAATATTCAGAAGAATTAAATTGGAAACGAAGATTTTAATTTTAGTAAAGAAAAATGCCGGTACGACAACAAAGAAAAAAATGGCCACAGTGAAACTGATGATAAACGAAAGATACATTTCCCATCCTTTGGGCTTTTTTTCTTCTTCCGACAAGGCGACTTCTGCAGAAAACATCAGACACTTAATTCCGATAATCATCATTTCAAATAAAGTTATTGTTCCGCGAATGAACATCCATCCTAATATTTTATAACGCTTGGTCAGAGGGATATATTCCCGTTCCTGAAAAACAATTTCTTTGTCCGGTCTTCTTACTGCTGCTGCAATTCTGTTGCCGTGACGCATCATAACGCCTTCGATAAGCGCTTGTCCACCGGCTATGTCTTCAGATTTAGGTTTGTCTGTCATGTAATATCATCCATTTTTTATTATTTCATTAATATACGCACAAAGCAGATTGTCCTTCGGTACGAAATATGAGTCCAATGCTTGTCCGTAACAAAAACGGTGACAGTGATTTATAGTATTTAATGATTAGTGTCAAATTATGATTTTAAATTCGTTGTTGCAAGATAAGCGTCCAATGATATAATGCCCAAAATTAAAGAAATGTATATAGGGTGATTAAAATGAGTTCAACAGATTTGTTTATAAAAGAATATCAGGATCGTTTTGAAAAAAAGATAAGGGAAAATGAAATTTCCTCTCTGGAACACTGGAAAGCACAATTGGACAAAATTATCGCTACGCGGCAGGATAGTGTTGCTTCGACGCAGTCGCAAATCACAAAAATATCAGAGATGATGGCTAATCGGATCAAAATTTTAAAAAAGGGACAAAATGGATAATATAGCCAATTTTTTATTTGAAGTCGGAATGCTCAGCAGAACGCCGCGCAGTGGTTATCAGTTTCTGGGCAGCGGCACGGAATCGGTAGCCGAACATATTTTGCGTACAGTGTTTGTAGGTTATACTCTTTGTAAAATGGATGATTCACTCGATGAATCTCGTGTTTTAAAAATGTGCATTCTTCACGATTTGCCGGAGGCACGCACCGGTGATATGAACTATGTCAATAAAAAATATGTGGATGTGGATGAAGACAAAGCAGTTAAAGAATTAACGGAAGGTCTTGTTTTTGGCGAAGATATCCGGTCAGCGATCGAAGAGTTCAATGCGAAAGAGACAAAGGAATCATTGATTGCCCGGGATGCGGATCAGATTGCTCTTATATTACAATTAAAAGAATGCGGTGACCTGGGGAATAAATATTCGGAAGAGTGGATAAACTATGCCCTGCAGAGATTAACTACCGAAAACGGGAAAAAGCTTTCCGAAAGAATTATAAAAACAGATTCCTCGCACTGGTGGTTTAAAGAAAAAGGATCCTGGTGGGTTAACGGAAAGAACAGTTAGGCGTTCATCAATTGTTGCGAAGGAGCAAGTGTGATTAATAAAAAGCTTATTTTCCCGTTTATTTTTGTTATCCTTCTAAATCTTCTTTCTTGCGCCAATCAATTCGGTACAACGCTGATATCAAAACCGGATGAATACACTCATGTTTATGAGGCGAAAGAAAAATTCGTTCTTAGAGCTATTGCTGTTTTGCTAAAAGAAAAGAATATGGGCTGCAATGTCTCAATAGACAATCAGAAACACCTTGTCGATTCTGATTATGTGATTTCGGGTGATTGGCGTACAAAAACCAGAGCTAATGTCAAACAGAAAAATTGGAAAGAATGCGAAGTGATCCTTGTCGTGACGACGGAGAGAAAGACAGAAACAGGATGGGAAGTACGACGTCTGTTACAAAAAGAGCAATATGAAACTATTTTTAGAGTAATTGAGATGAGGATTTACGAAGAAATGTCCATCATCGAGTAGGAAGAAAATTATCGAAAGGAGAAAACATGGGAACCAAGAAAAAAGTATCCCCTGTTGGAAGAGTTCAAAAATTAAGTGTATTTAAAAGTTACAGTAAAACTATCAACATTCAACAATAGGAGGCTTTTATTATGGGTATGATGAAAGAATTTAAAGAATTTGCGGTAAAAGGAAATGTTGTTGATATGGCTGTAGGTATTATTATTGGAGCCGCTTTTGGTAAAATCGTTTCATCCTTTGTCGGTGATGTGATTATGCCTCCAATCGGAGTACTTTTGGGTGGCGTAGATTTTTCTAAATTGGCGTTTACGGTCAAGGAAGCTGCGGGAGCCGTTCCAGCTGTAGTCATTGGCTATGGAAAGTTCATCCAGACGCTCATAGATTTTACAATCATTGCATTCGCTATTTTTATCGCCATCAAGGCAATAAATTCCCTTAAACGAAAAGAGGAAGAAGCACCGGCAGAACCACCGGTTCAGGAAAAATTACTTGTTGAAATACGTGATTTACTGAAAGAGCGTAAGTAAATCATAAACAGACACGAATAAATGATGCCCCGTAGCCAGTTTTTTAATTACCTGACTGCGGGGTTCATTGTCTGTAATTTGACAAATTCTATTTTGCGCTATTGCTTTCGCGAAAGAATTTAGTTAGAAAATCAGTATCTTTCGGCGATAAATCAAATTTGAAAACTGCCTGTTCTACAAGTTTCTGTAAAGGCTGTTTATTTTCTTCTAAATTTGCTGATACCCATTTAATCGCTTTTTGCACATTTTCAGATTCCGGCATAATGGTGGCCATAAAAGTATTCTCCTTATGTTATTAAAAATTAATAGTCCCCTATATTCATCATCAGGAAACTTTATATAGATTAGTTCTACTATAAATTATTTTGAAATAATTTGAAATTATTATTTTTATAATTTAAAATTAAAAAAAGAAACGATAGTTAATTAAATATATAGGGAGGCGTGTATGAAAAAGTCTTTTGGCGCTAAAACTTTGATTTATCCCACAGCAGTATGGTTGGTAGGAACATATGATAAAGACGGCAAGCCCAATGCCGCGACCATTGCCTGGGGAGGAGTATGCAGTTCAAAACCGCCGTGTGTGGCTGTATCGTTAAGAAGTGCCACTTATACGCATGGTAATATCATGGAGCGCAAAGCATTTACCATTAATGTACCTTCATCCGCTCAGGTTGAAATTGCCGATTACTGCGGCATAGTTTCCGGAAGAAATGTTGATAAATTTGCGGCGGCAAAAATTACCCCTGTAAAGAGTGAAAAAGTTGACGCTCCTTTTATTAAGGAATTTCCGATGATTCTGGAGTGCAGACTTTCCAATTTCGTTGAAATCGGCATCCATACGCATTTCATCGGCGAGATTATGGATGTCAGGATAGATGAATCAATGCTGGGGGAAGACGGATTGCCGGATATTTTAAAAATAAATCCGGTACTTTACGGACCGGAAATACAATCTTATTATAACGTTGGGAAATATCTCGGAAAAGCTTTTTCTATTGGTAAGGATTTGAGATAGCTACTGTAGTGCCTCATAAATATCCATACAATCTGTCATTTCGAAGTCCCGCAACTTGCCCGGAGTATTTCGGGTGCGCGGGATTATACTCCGCGAGAAATCTTGATAAAAAAAAGATATCTCCCCGAGCATACGCCGGGCTTTCGCCTCTGGTCGATATGACAATGTTCTATTGAGAAACTAAACTGGATATTTAAAAGGCACGTCGTTTGCCGGAAAGAATATTCACGGGAAAAATTTATGACTCATTCTCTGTTAATTGAAGCCATGAAAAAGACTGATTTTTATTCCCACCGTCCGTCAGAGGTTGAGTTTATCGAAACTCATATTTCTTATGTTTTCATTGCCGGAGACTTCGTCTATAAAGTCAAAAAACCGGTTAAATTTGATTTTCTCGATTTCACCACCCCGGGAAAAAGAAGATTTTACTGCGAAGAAGAGTTGAGATTGAATAAACGTCTTGCCTCCGACACATATCTGGATGTCATAGCCATATCTCTGGATGCCCGGGGAAATATCACACTCAACAAAGGAGTTGAGGTTGTTGATTATGCCGTACGAATGAAGAAACTTCCCGCTGATAGAATGCTTAAGGCGCTGCTTTTCCAAGGTCTGGCCGATGAAAAAGATATGGATAATCTGGCTAAAATAATTGCTGCTTTTCATCAAGAGGCACAAACCGGCGGCCACATTGACGAAATGGGAAATATCGGAAACATTCGTCACAATATAGAGGAAAATTTCGCCGAAACATTGAATTACATCAATGTAACGATCCCTGAATATCAATACAAATTCATCAATAATTACATGGGGGAATTTTTAGCCGAAAACAAAACTCTTTTCGAAAAAAGAATTACCGATCATAAAATAAGAGATTGCCACGGCGATTTGCATCTGGACCATATCTGCATTGCCAACGAAATAATCATTTTTGACTGCATCGAATTTAACGAACGTTTCCGGTGCGGCGACATTGTGGAAGATGTGGCTTTTTTAACTATGGATATTGATTTCAACGGTTATTCCCGTTACGCCGACGCTTTTATAAAATCTTATATCAGATATTCCGGCGATACCGATCTGCCCGTATTGCTGAATTTTTACCGCTGTTATTATGCCTACGTGCGCGGAAAAGTAACAAGTTTTCGTCTGGGTCAGGAGGAACTTCAAGAGAATGAACGCGAACAAATTACAAAAACCGCAACACAATATTTCGATCTTGCTTATACTTACGCCGCCCGTCTGGGTAAACCCGTCTTGATTTTAACCGCGGGATTAATGGGTTCGGGGAAAAGCTACCAGGCAAGAAAACTGGCCGCCCGCCTGGGCGCGGAAATCATCCGCACCGATATATTGCGCAAAGAATTATTCGATATGAAACCCACCGAACGGCGTTATGAAAATTTCGGAAAAGGGATTTATTCCGAAGACGTCTCCCGCTTTATTTATGACAAGGCATACGAACTGGCTGAACAAAAAATTAAACAGGGCAAAGCCGTAATCATCGATGCTTCTTTCAAGAAACGGGCTGAGCGGCAAAAAGCTCTGGAGATGGCCAAGAATCTCGGCATTCGCTTTTATATCCTGGAGTGCATCTGCCCTGATGAAATTACCAGAAAAAGACTGGAGAAGAGGATGCTGGAAAACGACAACGCTTCGGACGGCCGATGGGAACTGTTTCAAGAGCAAAAAAAAGATTTCGACGCAATTAACGAAGTGGCAACGGATTGTTATTTTAAGATTGATACTTCCGCCAACCCGGAAATTGCCCGGCAGGAAATTATCACAAGAATTAAAATGGGAATTTAAATCAAAGAAACCAATATTCCATAAAAGCTTCGTAATTTTTATTATTTTTTCGAAGCTTTCTTTTCTTCTTTTTTCTTTCTTCTTTCTTCTTTACGTTTTAGTTTCTCTATCTTCTTTAGTCTTAATTGTTCTTCTTCGACAATTTTAGCCTTGGTTTCACTGATGAAATATTCTACCTTATAATCAAGGCCGACATTGGGATACTCACGTGCCAACTCTTCAAAACGCGAGAGGGCAGCCTGATATTTTTTCTGTCTCATATAAAATTTAGCTACGTAAAATTCATGCTCCGCCAGCTTTTGTTTGCATTCCCGAACCAGTTTTTCAGCCATAGCGGAAAATTTACTTTCCGGATAACGCGCCATAAGCCTTTCCCATTCTTTTTTAGCTAGAAGTGTTTCCGTCTGGTCGCGATCAATATCTCCTATCTGATTATAATGGCACATCCCCAACTGATAAAGCGCATAAGGTACATTTTCATTTACAGGATGAAGAGCGATAAAGTCGCCGTAAGCGTTTTCTGCTTCCGCATATTCTTTATCACTGTACAAGGAATCAGCGATACCTATTTCCGCTAAAATCGCCAGATCGTGCAACGGATATTCTTCTTTGAGCCGCAGGAAAGATTCCTGTGCTTTTTTATAATGACCGCCATTAAACTCGACGGAAGCTCGCGAGTACAGTCCTTCGGGAGTCGCCTTTGCCGGTTCATGTTTGCCGAAAATATTAACAAACGAGCAACCACTGCAAATCGAAGTCAGCAATAAAATTAATAAAACTGTATTTGATCCCACTATCTTTCGGAATATTTTAAAATTCACGCATCTCAACCTTCTCGCGGCAAGTTCGCGATTTATAAACTTTTTTTAACAAAACTTTCCAATCTTTCTTTAGGGGCAAGACCGATGAGCGTATCCAGGACTTTGCCGTCTTTAAAAAGAATAAGAGTTGGTATACTGCGAACGCCGTAATTAATTGCTGTTTTCTGATTTTCATCAACATTTAACTTCATGATTTTAACGCTATCTTTTAATTGTTCGGCAAGTTCCTCAACAATAGGACCTATGGCTTTACAAGGCCCGCACCATGGCGCCCAAAAATCAATGAGTACCGGTTTGTCGCTTTTAAGAACTTCACCTTCAAAATTATCGTCGGTGGCTACACCTAAGAATTGACTGGTCATGAATCACATCCTCCATAACTTTTCTATCGCTGGTTTATATGTCATAATAGAACTTAGAAAGTCAAATGCTATCTGACAGCATAAAGACAGTTGCACCTTTGACTACTTTTAATTAATTTGCTATAAAAACATAAGTAGCAAAGGAGATATTATGGGTCTTTTGGGAGTTATTTCCAACAAATTAGTCCTAGAAAGAAGCGATTTATTAAGAAAGAGCGCGACCAGATCGATGAGAAATGAATATGGCCGGGCATCAGTTCTACTCAAAGACAGAATGGCATGGATCATCAGACATGGCCACACCCCCAATGACTATGTTTTACCGCATTTGATTAATTATCGTGCTAATTTACAGGCGCTGAAAGATCTGGGCGTAACCGAAATAATCAGCATTAATTCCACGGGTTCATTAAAAAAAGATTTATGTCCGGGAATGATAGTTATTCCCGATGATTTTATTGCGTTGACACCTACCCCGACTATTCATAAAAACAGAGCCGTTCATATCACTCCGTCACTAAACGAAAAGTTGCGGCAAAAGCTTATTAAAGCTGCACGAAGCAATAAAATTAAAGTTGTCAAGAAGGGAACTTACTGGCAAACGCAGGGTCCCCGGCTGGAAACAAAAGCTGAAATTAAAATGATGGCCAATTATGCCGATATAGTAGGTATGACTATGGCCAATGAAGCGGTAATCGCGCTGGAATTGGATTTACCTTACGCTTGTGCCTGTTCGATAGATAATTTTGGCAACGGGCTTTTGAAGAAACCTTTAACTATGGAAGAAATCATTGCCGGTACCCGTAAAAACGCCGACCTGATGGTCAAATTACTGCATGGTTATCTGAAATTATATTACTAATGTCTTTGCAGGGTAGTGTTTCAATGAAACCTTGTCATATCGACCACGGGAGATATCTTGTATATTCTTATGATCATTAAGATTTCTCGCTGAGTATGATCCCGCGTACCCGAAATGCTCCGGGCAAGTTGCGGGACTTCGAAATGACATACTGAAAAGATATTTATGTAACACTACACTAGTTTAAAACGCTCCCAGTTGACAAGGCTTAACCTTTATTTCCAAAGCTTCGCAATCTGCACAAACTTTCATGCGTGGAATATTTAATTCTGAAGCAATTTTCCAGGCAGTCGCACAAGAGAGGTTCCCGTCTTTCAATGATGATGTGATCTTTTCTTTCACATCTTGTGTAACTTCTTTTGACGGTTGAACGATTTTTTTGGTCTCACCATAACCGAAGAGCCCCAACTGACATTTGGTGATTTTAATATTAAGAATATCAATTGTCCGGCCAGTTTCTTCCAATGAACACCCGAGTTCACCGGCAATTTCTTCCGCTTTCTTGCATGAAATACCTTTATTCTTTGCCTGCTCTATTATTTCGTTCTTCAGGTCTTCGTCTACTTCAATACTCTGATCATGTTTCTTAAAATATTTTCCTTTATCTGTATGCACCATAATTTACCCTCCCTTACAAAATAATATATAAAAAATGTCATTCCGAATCCCGACCTTTCGGGATGAGGAATCTAAAAATACAAGGCATCAAGACTTCTCCCTCTGGTCGAAGTGACAAGAAATGAAAAAGCGCTACATGTTGGAAAGTGATTGGACATCCAGCGTCTTAAATCCTTTCTGTTCCAGTAGTTTTTCCGTCTTTTGCATCTGATCGACATCAACCACAAACACCGCTTTTTTCGAACTTTCCAGCAAAAAACCATAAGCGTTATTGATATTAATACCTTCCTGATAAAGCAGCTGCATCAAATTATCCAATCCACCGGGAACATCGGGAATCAAAACAGCCAGTATTTCCCGCAAATGCACTGTCATTCCCGCTGCAGAAAGAGCCGCTTCGGCACGCTTGGGATCATCAACAATCAGATTGATAATGCCGAAGGTATCAGCTGTCGCTATCGTCGTCGCTCGAATGTTGAATTTTCCCTTGGCCAGAACACCGGTTATCTGAGCAAGTTTTCCGGACTTATTTTCCGCGAAAATGGAAAGCTGATAAGCAATCATACATTTCTCCTTTATTTATTTAATGACTCTCTGTCTGCGCTTCCACAAGGCTCCCGCCGTAATACTTTTCACGGAGCTTCGGCTTTTCGATTTTCCCGGTGGGATTGCGCGGCACCTTTTCAAAAATTATTTTACGCGGACGCTTGTAACGAGGCAGTGCGTTGCAGAACTCTGCAATCTCGGCCTCAGAAGATGAAGCACCCGGTTTTAACTCAACTATCGCGGCAACGATCTCGCCCAGACGGTGATCGGGAAGACCGATCACGGCGACATCTTTAATTGCGTCGTGCGTACGCAGAAAATCCTCGATCTGCACGGGATAAATGTTCTCACCGCCGGTGATAATTACGTCTTTCTTGCGGTCAACCAGATAGATAAATCCGTCTTCATCCATACGCGCCATATCGCCCGTGTAGAGCCAGCCGTCTTTAAGAATTTCGGCGGTCGCCTGAGGATTGTTGTAATAACATTTCATCACACCAGCACCCTTTACGCAAAGTTCGCCCACCTCGCCCTGCTTTACAGGACGTCCGTCTTCGTCCATGATCTGCAATTCCCACTTGTAGCCGGCCTTTCCGATAGCGCCGACTTTATGGATGTTTTCGATGCCGAGATGAACACAACCAGGCCCGATAGATTCCGAAAGGCCGTAATTGGTGTCATATTCGTGTTTGGGGAAATATTGTTTCCAGCGTTTAATCAGGCTGGGCGGAACCGGCTGCGCTCCGATATGCATTAATCTCCATTGGTCCAGTTTGTAATCTTTTAATTTTATATCGCCGCGTTCGATGGCGTCCAGAATGTCCTGTGCCCAGGGGACCAGCAGCCAGACAATTGTTATCTTCTCCTCGGACACCGCTTTGATTATCCATTCCGGTTTGACTCCTCGCAGCAAAACAGCCTTACTGCCCGCTAGAAAGCTTCCGAACCAGTGCATTTTCGCGCCGGTGTGGTAGAGCGGCGGAATACAAAGAAAGTTGTCTTCCCGCGTCTGTTTGTGGTGATTCATTTCTACTTCGCAGGATGTCATCAAGCTACGATGATCGTGAAGAATCGCCTTGGGAAAACCGGTTGTGCCTGATGAAAAATATATGGCCGCGTCGTCATCGTCGGAAAGCATAATTTGGGGAGCTACGGATGAACAACAAGCTGTAAGCGAGTAATAACTTTCGGCAAATTCGGGGCAGTCCTGTCCCAGAAAAAGACGAATTTTTACATCTGGAATCTTATCTTTAATAGTTTCAATTCTTTCGGTAAATTCCGGTCCGAAAATCAAAACATCACATTCAGCCAGATCGAGACAGTATTTGATTTCATCTTCAGTATAGCGGTAGTTAAGCGGCACCGCGAGAGCGCCGGTCTTCAGAATGCCGAAATAGATCGGCAGCCATTCCAGACAGTTCATCAGCAAGATACCGACCTTGTGTCCTTTGGTTAGGCCTCTCCCCAGCAAAAAGTTGGCAAAGCGGTTGGCTTTGTCGCCGAACTCGCGCCAGGTCATCACCCGCCGGTAGCGATTTTCCGGATTGGTTTCTACAAGATCGTAATCCTTCCAGTTTGCTTTTATTTCTTTGATTTGAGGATTTATTTCAACAAGGCATATTTCTTCGCCGTACAGAGTGGCGTTGCGAGCAAGAATTTCTGTGATTGGCATCTTTTATTCCTTCTAATTATTAAACTTATTAATTGTCTCATAATAGTCTATACTCTCACGGAAGACAAGAAAGTCTTTTTCATTAGAGATAACGGCGTGGGCTTTGATATGGCTTATGCGAACAAGCTGTTTGGCGCTTTCCAGCGCTTGCATTCAACAGATGAATTCCCCGGCACGGGAATTGGATTGGCAACAGTAAAAAGAATTATCACCCGCCACGGAGGTCGAATCTGGGCGGGAGATAAAAGATTTGCCCATTCTTGTTATTCTGGATTTAAACCTCCCCAAAATTAACGGATTGGAAGTTCTCAAGGCCATCCGCCAAAACGAGGTCACCAAACTATTGCCGGTAGTCATTCTCACTTCTTCCAATCAGGAGGATGACGTGATCGCTTGTTACAAACTGGGCGCCAATAGTTATCTTCCCAAACCGGTTGACTTTATAGAATTCATGGAAACTGTTAAATTGCTGGGTATCTACTGGCTTTCAAGGAATGAACCGCCCCCTTTGACAAAATAATGCTGATGTAAAAGAGTCTTAAAAGTGAAATAGAGAACATCTCACGCGCCCCGCCTGATCAAAACTTATTCCTTCCTTCTCCAGTAAAGCCCGCTTCATTTCCGCTCCACTCTGAAAACCGCCAAGGTGAAGACTGGCAAGGATTGTCCGGTGACAGGGCACGATCAGAGGGAAAGGATTGCCAGCCAAAACGTTGCCGGCCGCCCGTGCTCCACCAATTGCACCTACATGCGCTGCGACGAGTCCGTAAGTACTGACAGAGCCGCGCGGAATTGCGTGTTGCGCGCGAAGAACTGACTGCTGAAATTTTGAATATGGAGATAAATCGACGAGATTCAGAGAAAACTTGATGTTCTCTCCTTCAAGATACGCTTTGATTGAAGCAGCTATCGAGTCAATCTCCACGCAGGAAGATTTTCGGGAATCAGGAAAAAGCGCAGACGCCCGATCCTCAGCCGACAGCCCCGGTCTGGAAAGCAAAACATGAAAAATCCGGGGAGAATCTTTCGATACTGACCAGATGATACATACAGTTCCAAATGGTGTTGGTTTTATAATCTTTCTATTCATCTGGCAAACAATTACGTTCATAGATTTGGCCTCACTGTGTTACGCCAGACGTTGGGTTGGAATCCTGGATAACGATCGTCTTGTCCTTCTGCCGTTTTTTAGGAATCAAATAAAAAATGCCAATTAGCAGAACAATTGTCAACTGCTGATACGCACCTTGGGAAAAAGCCCACGTAAGCATCATTAAAAATGGCAAAGCAAGAGTCATCACATGAATGCGGACTATTTCGTTGGATTTGAAAGGAAGTACTATTCTTTGCCACGCGTTTTTTTGCACAAAGTCATCCGCGTTGGCGATAAGCACTATCAGTATCATCGGCCAGTATATCTGTGCAAGATAAGTTACCGGTGTGAAAAAATCAGAATTGATAAAACCGTTCCTGCCGAAAAGATTTAAAGGCTGCATTTCGGCAAATACTGAAAGAAAAAGTCCGTAAAAAGAGAAAAGAACCGACTGTGCGCAATTATAACCTTCCGCAAATTTGGCAACCGCCTGTTCACTTCTGTCCATTTTTTCTCCTCCTTTATTCCGACAGTATGTCACCCGAAATTGATTGAATACATTTTTACGTTTTTTATTAAAAACGAATTGAATTAATAATTATTGCGAGTATATTTAACAAAAAAGATTGAGGAGGATAAACGTTATGCCTAGAGTCGAATTAAATGTTCCAGCGCCGGATTTTACGCTGGACGATTTTAACGGCAACAGTGTAACTCTTTCCAACTATAAAAATAAAAAAAATGTCATGGTGGTTTTCAACCGCGGATTCTTTTGACCCTTCTGCCGCGCGCACATGACGCAGTTGCGCCAGGATTATGAAAAATCAACGATAAAAGAATAGCGTTTACAATAACATTAGGGTTGACTTTAAATAATTCAGGAGTAAAATTAAAACAATATCAGACCTTTTACTAAATATCATAAATTTTATTACGTAAGGTTTAAAACAGCAGCGTTTACAATTCTTATTTCGCGCTTTGCCAGATGAAAGGATTTTGACTGTGGCAGGAAATACGGAATCTAGAATCAACAATCACCAATCTCTACGAGTATTAATTGTAGAGGATTCGGAAGACGATGTTTTATTGATAATCCGTGAGCTGAAAAAAGGCGGATTCAATCCGATATACGAGAGAGTGGAAACCGCCGCCGCAATGAGAAAAGCACTCAAAGAGAAGCAATGGGACATTATTCTTTGTGATTATAAACTGCCGCAATTCAGTGCGCCTTCAGCCATTGCCTTATTAAAAGAAACAAACATCGATATTCCTATACTCATTATATCCGGCAAGATCGGCGAAGACACGGCTGCCGAATGCATGCTCGTGGGCGCTCAGGATTATATCATGAAGAACAATATGTCCCGTCTCTGTCCAGCCATAGCCAGAGAATTAGACGAAGCCGATTCAAGAAACAAACGAAAACAGATGGAACAAGCGCTGTCCCAAAGTGAAGAAAAATACCGGAATATTCTGGAAAATATCGAAGACGGTTATTACGAAGTCGATCTTGCAGGCAATTTTACCTTTTTCAACGGTTCACTATGCCGAATCCTTGGGTTTTCCCATAAGGAAATGATTAGTATGAATAACCGGCAATATACAGAGGAAGAAGGCTCAAAAAAACTTTTTCATGTTCTTAATCAAGTCTATAAAACAGGGGAACCCGCTAAAGAATTCGATTGGCAGATTATAAGAAAAGATGGAACTAAAAGACACATTGAAGCATCTGTATCGTTGCTCAAAGATTTATCAGGCAAACCAACAGGATTTAGAGGAATTGTACGCGATATTACCGAACGTAAGCTGGCGGATCAGTCACTGCGGGAGAGTGAAAAATATTTCAAGGAGATCACAGAAAACTCTTCAGACATAATTGTCATCACTGATAAAAACGGAGACATAAAATATTGCAGTCGTTCTATCGAGCGTTTTTCCGGATACAAACCTGAGGAACTAATCGGTAAAAGCGTGTTCATATTTATTCATCCGGATGAAGTTGAGCGTGCTGCCCATGATTTCGGTGAGGCTATTGCAATAAAAGATTCCCCGATTCCCCCTAATGCCTTCCGCGTAGTGCATAAAGATGCCTCTGAACGTTATTTTGAAGGGATGGGAAAAAATCTTTTAGACAATCCATCTGTTGCGGGTATTGTCATGAATATCCATGATGTAACCGAGCGTAGGCTGGCTGAAGAAGCACTTCGGAAAAACGAAGCAAAATATCGACAGCTTGCAGAAGATGCACACGAGGGGATCTTCCAATCAACTGCCGAAGGTCGCTATATTACCGTAAACCAGGCCTTTGCGAATATACTTGGATATGAATCACCGGAAGAAGTCGTGAAAAATATTACTGACATTGCTCATCAAGTCTACGTACACCCTGAAGACCGGGCAAATATAGTTCAGATTATTGAAAAAGAAGGTTCAGTAAAAGGTTATGAGGCTCAGTTCTACCGAAAAGACGGCAGTAAAACATGGGTATCCATCAATATGCACGCTATACGGGACGATCAGGGCAACCTGCTTTACTATCAGGGTATTGATCAAGACATCACCGATAGAAAAAAAATGGAAAAGGAACGCCAGGAGAACATCGAACGCCTGCGCAGATCTCTGGGCGCTACTATTAACGCTATGGCTGTGACCGTGGAAACAAGGGATCCCTACACGGCAGGTCATCAACGAAGAGTGGCTGATCTGGCAAGAACTATTGCGTCGGAAATGAGACTGACCAACGAACAAATCGATGGTATCCGCATGGCCAGTATGATTCATGACATCGGCAAAATATCCATTCCTTCCGAGATTCTTGCCAAACCGACAAAATTAACCGAGCTGGAATTTAGTTTAATTAAAACACATTCTCAATCAGGTTATAATATTCTGAAAGATATCGATTTTCTCTGGCCTGTCGCCCAAATTATTCTGCAACATCACGAACGCATAAATGGATCGGGTTATCCAAACGGATTAACGGGAGAGCAAATTCTTCTGGAATCTCAGATTTTAGCTGTAGCCGATGTAGTGGAAGCTATCTCTTCACACAGGCCTTACCGTCCCGCCTTTGGCATTAATATAGCGTTGAATGAAATTACTAAAAACAGGGGAATCCTTTATAACCCGGATATAGTAGATGCTTGTCTGCGGCTTTTCGGCGAGAAAAACTACAAGTTCTCCGTTTGAGGATATCCTGTTAAGTACTACTTTAAACAGAATGTCTCAATGTTTTTATCGCGTGATGTCATTAAAAATAATCTGCTTGAATTCTGCAATAAATTAATTTAATAAATTCACGCAACCGGATCCCATAATTCTGAAGTTGTGCCCTTGATATATTTCCATAAATATTATAGGTTCTTTTGGTAATTTTTTATGGAACTGAAGGAGTTTTAATTTACTAATGACGGAAGTTGCAAGTTCAAATCCCTCTGATTTTATCCGCGATATCATCGACAACGATTTAAAAACCAACAAAAATGACGGGAAAGTCGCTACCCGTTTCCCGCCGGAACCCAACGGTTATATCCATATCGGGCATGCCAAGTCCGTATGCCTCAATTTCGGCCTTGCCCGGCAGTATCAGGGAACCTGCAATCTCAGGCTGGACGACACTGATCCCGCCGGAGAATCCATGGAATTCGTCGAATCGATCATCCGTGATATCCGCTGGCTGGGATTCGACTGGGATGACCGTCTTTTTTATGCCTCCGATTATTTCGAGAAGATTTATCAATTTGCCATTGAGCTCATCAAAACCGGTAATGCCTATGTCTGCAGCTTGTCCCCGGATGAAGTACGGGAACAACGTGGAACGTTCACCGAACCGGGCAAGGAAAGTCCTTATCGAAACCGTTCCGTGGAAGAGAGTCTGGATATGTTTGGCCGAATGAGGGCTGGCGAGTTTACGGATGGCGCCCATACTCTGCGAGCTAAAATTGATATGGCTTCTCGGAACATTGTCCTGCGCGATCCCGTAATCTATCGTATCAAACGAGAACCGCATTACCGCACAGGAACAAAATGGGTCATCTATCCCATGTACGACTTCGCGCACTGTCTTTCCGACGCTTTGGAAGGTATTACCCACTCTATATGCACACTGGAATTTGAAAACAACCGGCCTCTTTACGACTGGATAGTGGAGCGGCTAATAACAGGCAACCGTCCACGGCAGATTGAATTTGCCCGCCTTAATTTAAGTTACACAGTGCTTAGCAAACGCCGGCTTATCGAACTGGTGGAAAAAAATTATGTAAAAGGATGGGATGATCCGCGCATGCCCACAGTTTCAGGAATGCGCCGCCGTGGTTACACTTCTGAAGCCATACGAAATTTCTGTGCCCAAATAGGCATAGCCAAAAATGACAACTTTATTGATGTGGCTCTGTTGGAGCACTGTGTCCGTGAAGAACTTAATGAGCATGCGCCGCGGGCGATGTGTGTTTTGCACCCTCTACGCGTTGTCATCGACAACTATCCCGAAAATCAAGTAGAACAAATACAGTGTGCCAATCATCCGCAGAAACCGGAAATGGGCACGCGCAAAGTTCCCTTTTCCAAAGTGCTCTATATCGAACACGGCGACTTCATGGAAAATCCGCCGAAAAAATATCATCGGCTGGGTCCGGGACGTGAAGTCCGCCTCCGCAACGCCTATGTTATAAAATTCGAGAGCATGTTTAAAGATGATCAAACCGGCGAAGTTATAGAGCTGCACTGCAGTTACGATCCGGCAACTCTCAACGGTCCACCAGCAGACGGACGCAAGGTGCCTGGCGTTATCCACTGGGTATCGGCCCAGCACTGTGTTCCCGCCGAGGTGCGCTTATACGACCGTTTGTTCAATATTGAAAATCCGGGAAGTGAAGAAGACTTCGTCAAATATCTAAATCCGCATTCTCTGGAAATTCTGAGGACCTGTTATGCCGAGCAGAACCTGAAAAATGCCGCACCGGGAAGCCAGTTTCAATTTGAAAGACTGGGGTATTTTTGCGTGGACGCGAAGGATTCAAAAGAAGGGAACCCTGTTTTCAACAGGGTTGTACCACTTAGGGATTCGTGGGCTAAGATTGCCGGAGGTGAAAAAAAATAAATTTGGCTGGGGAATAAGGATTCGAACCTTAATAAACGGAGTCAGAGTCCGTTGTCCTTCCATTGAACGATTCCCCAGCAGAAAATGTTAAGAAACACCGACTTTGCGGCTCTTTTTCAGGAGCAGTTTTCGGGCGGAGTGAATATAATGCTAATGATTTTTTATGTCAACAAATTTTCTTCACAAGTATCTGTTAAGGAGATTGTACTATGAAATCAATATACAAGATCATTTGCGTTGTCTGGCTCGGTAGTTGGGCGGCACTGGCAACCGTTATACTTTGTATCTTCATCATACCAGCAGGAATGCTAAGTCGCACCGGTAATCTGGCGTTCTCCCTGTCCAAGCTCTGGGCATACACCATGCTTGCCGTCTCCTTCGTTCGCACGGAAATAAAAAACAAGGATAAGATCCAAAAGGGAACTTCGTACATCATTATTTCCAATCACCAGTCGCATTATGATATCATAGCGTTAGTCACCAGACTGGGCATTCAATTCCGGTGGATTATAAAAAAGGATCTTCTCAAAGTTCCGATTTTCGGATACTGCTTATATGCTTCGCGCAACATATTTATCGACCGCTCCAATACCGCCAGTGCAATTGACAGCATCAACAAGGGATTCGACCGTCTACCCCAAGGTGTGAGCGTGATGGTGTTTGCCGAAGGAACCAGATCGCCCGATGGTCAGATTCACGAATTCAAAAAGGGCGGATTCGTAGCAGCCGTCCAGCGGAAGATTCCCATCCTGCCGGTTACAGTCAATGGAAGCCGGCGCATAATGCCTAAGAAAAATTTTGTTCTAAAACCGGGAAAGATTCAGGTTGTAGTTGGAGAACCCATTGATACCAGTGGCTATAGTAATGAAAATATTCAGGAACTGATCGCTAAAACGCGTCAGGCGGTAATAGCGAATTTTACTCCCGAATACACGGGAAAATAAACCATACTTAGGATTGCACTTAGGCTTTGTTCTTAATTTTTACCATTGAAAAAGGAGGGATTAAATAATGCAGTTATCCAAGAATTTTTACCGGTTGATGTTTTTCTATGGCGCTCTCTGGAATTTTTCCTTCGCTATCCCGGGACTTCTTTCCCCCGAATTCAGCATTAAACTAACTTTCGGAACAGATATGGATCAGTCCCTGTTGCTGGGAAACTATTATGCCACAACATGTATTCATTCTTGGCGGCGCGGGTGATTTTATCTTCACTATATTATTTTTAAATTTCCTGTGGCAAACACGAAACGAAGCAATTTAAAGGAGGCAATAATGGCAAAAACAAAAGTGACTGCAAAATCGCCAAAACCTAAAATTTCAGAAATGGACCGCAAACTGGCAGCGTTTTGTCTTGTTTGTCCGGTATGCAACCATGCCCGTAAAAAACAGCAAGGTCTGGCGTTTACGTTTGTCCAAAAAATTGAAGGCAATCTGTGTCCTTTTTGCAGGGCTTATGAACGAGTTTACGGTAAAAAAGCCCATCAGCCGATTCGTAAATAAAATGCTTACAGCTATTAATTAATTTACCCGTCGTCAGGATAAATGAACAGTATAACTAAAATGTTCGAATTAAGGAGAAAACGGAAATGAAAATTTCCAAGTGGCTGGATAAAAAGGAAGCCGAGGGCATTGATGTTTCGCATATCAAATTGCCGGAAGATTTGGCTAATGATGAAGCTCCGGCGGAAACAATTTATTTTAAAGAGATAAGGCCCTGCTCTATTCTTTGCCCCGGTAGCCATCCATTTGCGACTATTGAGCGTTACGGTCACTGGTTTTACTGCCGGGGGCGCGATAAAGAAAATGGTCCGCATACCACAAAACCGCAATGGTGGTTATTTACCAAAGACTCGGAACTTGCTTTTAAAACGGCGAAAATGCACATAGAAAAAAGCGGATAATCGTGGAAAAGTGATGTGATGAAAAACAAATCAATCTTTACCCTCTCTAATGTATATCTCGTTATGCTTTTCTTAATCAGCGGCTGCCAGACCCCGGGTGGCTTACGGCCATAACTACTATCAAGGCGCTGCACCGGACGGCTTTTCCGCTGCGCTCCAAAGCCGCCGGTGAGCTTGGTCGTTAACCATAAAACGTCTTGACGTTATGACGCTGTAGTGCTATAGTTACATAGCAACAAAGGAGGTGATAATATGGGAACAGCAGCAATGCGAGCCACTGTATATTTGGACCCTGCATTACATAAAGCGCTTCGCCTAAAAGCAGTTGAAACATCGCAGTCCTTGTCAAAGCTGGTTAATGATGCCATCAAGGAAGCTCTCGCGGAAGATGCAGAAGATATCGCGGCTTTTGAAGAAAGAGTAAAAGAGCCACTCATTAGTTATGAAGCGATGATCAAGAGGCTGAAAAAAGATGGCCGAATATAAAATCTACTTTAAAGAGTCTGTTGAAAAAGACTTTCGGACAATACCAAAGAAAGATCTTAAAAAAATCCTTTCACGCATTGAGGAGCTTGCAAAAGATTCAAGACCTCCAGGTCATGAGAAACTTACCGGCCAGGAGAAATATCGTATTCGCCAAGGTAAATACCGGATTGTCTATTCCATACAAGTTAAGGCACTTACGATCTGGGTGGTAAAAGTGGGGCATCGCAAAGATGTTTATCGCTGAAGCAAATCACAGCCGACTGCGGCGTTCCGGCTGAGCTTTTCGTTAGACAGGATTACGAATCATGAAATCGAAACCAGGGACATATGCGTTAGTTCTTCGAAGCCTTAAAAGCACAAGCACGCAAATTGGCCGCCGGGGTGGCCTCAGAATAGTTCCGGGATATTATATCTACGTTGGTAGCGCGTTTGGTCCGGGAGGCGTGCAGGCACGTATCACAAGGCATTGCCGAAAGACAAAATCTAAACACTGGCATATCGATTATCTCCGGGAACACGTGAACCCTGTTTTTGCATGGTACAGCAATGAACCAATACATTTAGAGCATCGGTGGGCACAGGCATTATCAGAGATGAAGGAAACGTTACCGGTGAAAGGGTTTGGTTGCACTGATTGCCGGTGTTTATCTCATCTGTTTGTTATGAAGAAAAAACCATCGTTAGCCCGATTCGCGAGCGCCATCGGCTCTCCAATAGAAACATGGGTCTTTCAACCGGACAGCTAACAATCAGTAATTGAATTTTCCCTGAGTTATTCATTTTTTAAATATTTTATGTCTCAACAATTATTTTCTCTGCATTCCTGGCCGCGCGCGATTGTGCATATCGACGGCGACGCTTTCTTCACTTCCTGCGAGGAGGCAATTCATCCCGAACTCAGAGGGAAAGCTCTGATTACCGGCGGCGCGCGCGGCATTGTTGCCTGCGCCAGTTACCCGGCCAAGAAACTGGGCATCAAGCGCGGCGTGCCTCTGCACGAAGCGAGTAATATTTGATTGTTCTGCCGTCGGATTATGAGACCTACAGCCTATTTTCACGGCGAATGTTCAGCATCATGCGGCGTTTTACTCCCGATGTGGAAGAATATTCCATCGACGAAGCTTTTGCCGATATTACCGGCATGCGCCGCGCGCTGCGTTCATCCTATGAAGAAATTATTCTCAATATGAAAAAGGAAATCGAAAGAGAACTGGGCATAACCGTTTCCGTGGGATTGAGCATCACTAAAGTACTAGCCAAAGTCGCTTCCAAACATCAAAAGCCCTCCGGCATAACAATAATCAAAGGCAGAGATATTGCCGATTATCTCGGTAATCTCCCCGTAGAAAAAATATGGGGCATAGGTTTTGCCACGACCCGGGTGGCTCAAAGGAAAACGAGCCTGCACCCTGGCAATCAACCCCGAAGACGCGCAAGCCCTGGGTATTGCTGACGGCGATAAGGTAAAAATCGTAACCGAAGCCGCGGCTGAAACAATCGAAGCCGAGCTGACAGATGCGACGAGAAAGGGTCAGGTGCTTATTCCTCACGGTTTTGGACTTGTGTAAAACGGCAAGGCTTACGGGGTAAATGTGAATCGTCTCACAAAAAACACTTATCGCGACCCGTTAGCCGCAACACCGTTGCATCGCTATGTGCCGTTTTTGCCTTGTTTACCAGTCCAATGCCACTTAATATGCCGGAAAGTTCGGCAAGTCTCACATACGCCAGTCCCGCCCAATAATGTCCTCCACTCGATTGCGGATTCAGTTGTATCGCCTTTTGTGAATAGTCCAGAGTCTCTTTGTAAAGCTGTTTTCGTTTTTCCTTATCGCGTTCCTCATCAGCTTTTTTAAAGGTCATCTCAGCGACCTTCCAGGAAAGAAGCTCTTTGTACTGAGGATATTTTTCAAGAGCATTTTTAAACAGGACAATGGCTTTATCCAGACCGGCTTTGTCCTTGTGCATTATGCTCAACAACTGCCAGCCCTGCTCCAATACTTCCTGTACATCTTTATCATTGGCGGTATCCGGCGATTTAGCGTAAACCGGCACAACCATGAAAATTATCAGCACCGAGATAAAAAGCTGAATCAGTTTGCTCTTACTTTCATAACGATTCTCCTTTATGTTTTATGCTTAAAATGGTTTTATATTTGATTAGTTAATACCTGCCGGCTTTATTTTTACAGATACTGATTTTTAGTCAATAAAAACATTTAGGTGTGAATATACATAAATTTTTGTTTTAAGTTAACCAGTTTTTTCATATTTAACCAGTTTTTTCCGGAGAGTCTTGCGCGTAATGCCCAGGCGGCGGGCAGCTTCGCTTTTATTGCCGCCGCAGGCGTTGATTGCTTCCAGAATACTTCTTTTTTCCACTTCATCCAGCGACATATTATGGGGAAAATCAGACCGTTCGCTGCCGGCAGTTGAACCATCCGTCATTAGCGGTATGAGTTCATCGGCATCAATATATTCGAAACGGGACAGGACAACAGCCCGTTCCACCGCATTCATCAGCTCACGAACATTACCCGGCCATTTATATTGCGTAAGCTTTTCCAGCGACTGCGGTGTGAGACCTTTGATACTTTTTTTATTTTTTGCAGTAAACATTTCCAGAAAATGCTGAGCCAGAAGAGGAATATCTTCTTTCCTGTCCCTCAAAGGCGGCACATTCAAAGTTACAACATTGAGTCTGTAAAAAAGATCCTCGCGAAAGCGTTTCTGTTCCATTTCTTTTCTCAAATCTTTATTGGAAGCGGCAATCACGCGAACATTGACAGCGATCACTTCAGCGCTGCCCACGGGAGTTAATTCCCTTTCCTGCAAAACCCGCAAGAGCTTTACTTGCATCGCCGGCGACATTTCACTGACTTCATCCAGAAAAATGCTGCCGCCTGCCGCCTGCCGGAATTTGCCTTCCCTTTTTCTATCCGCTCCGGTAAAGGCCCCCCTTTCGTGTCCAAATAGTTCCGATTCCAAAAGCGATTCGGTCAGGGCAGCACAATTTATTTTTACAAACGGCGCCGCTTTACGAGAACTGTTGTAATGGATAATATTGGCAATCATTTCCTTACCGGTGCCTGATTCACCGGTAATCAAAACCGTAGCTTCCGTTGCCGCTACCTGTGCTACGGTCTCCAATAAATTTACCATTAAAGGACTGTGGCCGATCATTCTTTGCGTGTCGAATTTTTCGTCCAGTCTTTCTCTTAAATACTCATTTTCTTTCTTGAGCCGGCTGTGTTCAGTGGCATGACTGATGGCAATTTTGAGTTCATCGAAATCCAGTGGTTTGGTCAGATAATCATAAGCTCCTTTCTTCAACGCGGCAACGGCTGTATCAACGGAAGCATAAGCAGTCATAATGATAACGGGAATAGCCGGATTGATAATTTTGATTTTTTCCAGCGCTTCAATGCCGGAAAAACCTGGTTAAAAGACAAATGATATTTTTATCTGTTATTAATTTATCTATTAAAAACAATATGTTAACCAGTATAAATTTAACTGGCATATAGCTTGCTAATAAAAAGACAATAGTAAGTTTGGTCATCAATATATTGGTAGTTTGATAATAAAAAAACTTTAACATTATTCAAATCATCCCGGGATTGTTAAAAGAATAACTTTGAATAATAAAACTTATGTAGAGGAAATTGATTATGAGAAAATTAATATTTCTATCAATGATTGTTCTTGCGGGAATAATTTTAACCGCACCGGCGTTTGCTTTCGGCGCTTATGGAGGTAGAGGGCCGGCTTATCGTAATGGTGAGAGTTGTTGCAATACCCCGACATTAAAGAGCCTAAATCTTTCCGATGAGCAAAAAACAAAAATCGAAGCCCTTGTATATGAAAATCAGAAATCTACAAGGCCGCTAAGAGAAAAAATATTTGACAAGTCGGTAGAACTGCGAAGGCTATGGTCAAAGGCAAATCCGGACAGGGACAAAATTTACGCCGCTCAAAAAGAGGTTCGGGCATTGCGCGATGAAATACAAGATAAAAGAATGGCCCCGAGACTGGAAATTCGCAAGATTCTAACAGCGGAACAAAATGAAAAACTGGCAAATTCTCATTGGGGGCGGGGTCCTGGATTTAGACCTCGCGGAGGAATGAGAGGCCGCGACGGATACGGTCCGGCAACATATTGTCCTTAACCGACAACCCCTTCCCCTCCTTGGGAAAAGCTGTGTCGTAATGCCGGCACAAATTTGAGGATTGCGACACAGCTTTAGATTAATTAAAATTTAAGGATTTATATTACATTGACTTACGAAAGCGTTGTTTTTATAATATCTCCAGTTAAGAATTAAAATCTTATAAACAATGGAGAAAAAACTATGACTACTAAAATCATTAAAAATATAAGTCATTTATCTACGTGCGGGCTAAAATTCTTTCTTTTTGCATCAGTTCTCTTGCTAAGCTCCTGTTATTACTATCCGAATGAGCAGGTTGTTACGCAACCGGCACAGAATCAACAAAATATTACTGCCGTTACGCAAATTTATTTCTATCCGACTAAAGGACAATCAACCGAACAACAATCGCGCGATCACTACGCATGCTATAACTGGGCCGTGGAGCAAACCGGCTTTGACCCAAGCGTTTCATCTATTGTTCCCGAACAGCGTGTCAGGGTTGTCCCTATGCCGCCGCCGGGACACGATACCGTCGTCATGTCCATTGCCGGAGCTGTTTTGGGCGCGCTAATCGGAGGCCATCATCACTCAGGAGAAGGAGCTTTAATCGGAGCGGCCAGCGGTGCTATGGCGGGAGCTATATCTGATGCGACACGTGCGGAATCGGCAAGGCAATTGGAAGAAGCCTATCAGAATAGAAATAAAGGCCGGGATTTGCATAATGAAAAAATGGCTCTGCAATTTCGCCGGGCAATGTCGGCCTGTATGGAAGGCCGCGGATATATAGTAAAATAGCTGAAAAAGGAGGTTATTATCATGCTATGTAATTTTAATTTGAAAAAATATTTTGCCGTCATGCTGTCAATAATTATGCTGTTAGCAATTAGTACTTCCGGTTTTGCCGAAACGTGGCAACGGGGAGGTTCCAAAGGACCCGGAAGAGCACCGGCACAATCTGTCAGAAAGGCGCCTCCATCCGGGCAAAGAAGCTTTGTTGACTCCCGTTATCGTCACAATCAGTCGTATCCTGTGCGCGGTGAGTCCTTCAGAAACATTCCCCGAGACCACCGTATAGTAAGACATGGTCATTCCAGGTACTACCATCACCACGGGGTATGGTATCATCACTATGGCAGACGATATGTTGTGGTTGCCCCGCCCTTTGGATTGTTTGTTCCATTTTCACCTCTTTTTTACACAACTGTCTGGTTTAACGGCATGCCTTACTACTACGCGAATGACACTTATTACACGTCAACGCCGGGAGGTTATGTTGTTGTCGAGCCGCCTCAGGGTGAGGTAAGTGAAGCACCTCCGGCCTCAAATGAAAGTATGGAAATTAAACTTTTTGTTTATCCCCGTAAAGGCCAGAGTCAGGAACAACAGGACAATGATCGTTATGAATGCCATAAATGGGCGGCAGACCAGACAAATTACGATCCGACGGCAGTAATCCCCCGGGGGATGTCTGCTAATCAGGCCATGCAGGCACGGGCGGATTATCAAAGGGCTATGGCAGCATGCCTTGACGGCCGCGGATATACTGTAAAATAGAAGTAAGAGGGAAAGTTTATTTTTTATTAAACAATCCTTCTACTCCTTCTAAAACTTTTTGCTGATCTTCATTGAGTACTTTTTTGACGGCTTCTTTGGCAGCGCCTTTGCCCGCTTTCAGGGCCACACTGCCTGCTGCATCCTTGACGACGCTGCCCAAAGAACCAAGCTGCGGTTTTGTAAGATGGACAGCGGGATTTTTCGTGGTGCCGGTTATCTTTGTTTTTAAATCAATCATCCCATCTTTATTGATCAGAGGCTGCATTGCTGCTGCCGCGAGTTTATTAGAATCGGTATATTTTTTTATTTCGGGACTCTTAACACTACAACGCCGGTTACT
>JQDQ01000183.1 GCA_000747625.2 Smithella sp. SCADC | reverse complement strand
TGTCCACTATTTTATTGATGAACTTCCATGTCGCTTGTCTACCACTGTCGAAGCCGGGGGAACCTTTCAATGTCATTTATGAAATGTTGTAAATTAGCATGAAATAATTTTATGGTATTTTAATTTTTCTTTTTTCCGGGTCAGGTTGTTGACGGTAAAAGATGGCGATGTTGCCGATGAGGCCGACAGGTTCACTTTTAGTGGTTTTCGCAATCTCTTCAGAGATTTCTTTTTTGGTTTTCTTGAACTCGCCGAATTTTACCTTGACGAGTTCGTGATCTTTCAGGGCAAGGTCAACTGAACCGATTAACTGGCCGGTTACGCCTTTTGTCCCGATTATCACCAGCGGCTTTAAATGGTGTGCCTGCGAACGTAAATATTTTCTTTGCGAACCTTTAAGTTTATCCATAAAATTTCCTTTCGCCGGAAATCATTATCACAATTAAACAATACAATAAACCTTATTTTAGACTTTACAAAATCAATTTATCCTGATTAAAATAAAACCTTAAGGCCTTTGAAAAATTTTATTAGTCATACCGGCGTAGGCCGGTATCCAGACTTTACATCGGCGCAAGCCGGGAACCGGTTAATGGAAATACTGGATTCCGTATCAGGTACGGAATGACAAAGGAGAAGTTATTGTGAGCAAAGCGAATTTGCCTGAATATGATTACGATACGATTATTATTGGCGGCGGACCAGCCGGCTATACCGCAGGAATCTATGCCGCCAGAAGCGGGCTAAAAACATTGCTCGTGGAAGGAGCGGCAACGGTCAGCCAGATAACCATTACCGATACAATTGAAAACTATCCGGGAATTCCAGACGGCATCAACGGTTTCGATCTGATGCAGTTATTTAAAAAACAGGCTCTTAATTTCGGACTGGAAATTCAAGCCAATGATGTCTCGTCAATTAAAAAACATACCAGTACACCATTTATCTGGGATGTTGTAGTGCAGAATAAATCATACAGTGCTTTAAGCGTAATTGCCGCGACCGGTGCGCAATGGAACAAGCTGGGAGTCCCCGGCGAAGAGGAATTCGCCGGAAAAGGAGTTTCCTATTGCGCTACCTGTGATGGACCGTTCTATAGGAATAAAGATGTCATCGTCGTGGGCGGCGGCGATACGGCTATTCAAGAAGCTCTCTTTCTGACTCATTTTGCCAGTAAGGTTACGGTAATCCACCGACGCGACCGTTTGCGCGCGGCGGCAATCCTGCAGAAAAGAGCATTCGCGGAAAAGAAAATTGACTTTGTCTGGAAATCAAAACTCGCTGAAGTTACCGGCCAGGAATTTGTTACCGGTGTAAAAGTAGCCGATGTTGAATCAGGCAAAATTAACGAAATTGAAGCGGAAGGAGTTTTTATATTTGCCGGCCGAATTCCTCATACGGACATTTTCCGGAATATCTTAAAACTGGATGCGGGCGGCTACATTATAACAGATGAAAACATGCGCACCTCAGCAGCAGGAATATTCGCCGCCGGTGATTGCCGCGCCAAACAGTTCCGGCAGGTGGTAACAGCTGCGGGCGACGGAGCCAATGCCATTTACAGCGCCGAGTTATACGTCGAAGGACTCAAAGGCGAATCATACTAAAGGCTGTCATACCGAACGCAGACGCAAGCCCGGCGAATGCACGGGGAGATATCTTAAAAACAAGACTTCTCCCTTCAGTCGAAGTGACAAAGTCTTTAGTTTAACTTAACAAACGATTGGAAAGTATAATTAATTTATGGAATCTTTCATCAATGCCTGGCAGCAATTACCTTCGCAGATGAGCCCATCTCTTTTCAGCATAGGTTCATTTCAACTGCGCTACTACAGTTTGATGTACCTTGTTGCTTTTGCCATCGTCTATTTTCTGACCCTCTATCGTCTTAAAAGTGAAAATTACGAATATACGGCGGAAACGGTGCAGGATTATCTTGTCTGGGCAATGCTTGCTTTGATTTTAGGAGGACGTTTCGGTTACGCCTTATTCTACAACTTCGGTTATTATCTGCAACATCCGCTGGAAATAATTTTGCCCTTTGATTTTTCCAACGGAATTAAATTTGTCGGACTCAGCGGCATGTCTTATCATGGAGGGCTTATTGGTATTGTTATTGCCACTATATTATTCTGCCGCAAAAGCAAGATTAATCTCTGGCATTTCGTTGATCTTTTTTGCCCGGCCATCCCGCTGGGTTACACTTTCGGTCGAATCGGTAATTTCATCAACGGCGAGTTATACGGCCGCGTAACTGCTGTACCGTGGGGAATGTATTTTCCCCTGGATTCAACTCACAGGCTGCGCCACCCTTCCCAGCTTTACGAAGCGTTCTTCGAAGGAATTGTTCTTTTTGTTATGCTGTGGATGATCAGAAAAAAGAAAAGCTTTGACGGACTGCTTTTGGGAACATATCTTTGCGGCTACGGTTTTGTGCGTTTCTTTATCGAATTTTTCCGTGAACCCGATTATCAACTTGGTTTAGTTTTAAGCTTTATGAGCATGGGACAGATTCTTTGCTTGCTGATGATGATGGCAGGCATAACTATCATCGTGTGGCGCAGACACGTTTCAGTTTCAACAAAATAAGCAGGAGTTTGCATAATGACTTTGTGGTGGATATTTTTTGGTGTTTTTATCTTTGCCATGTTGGCTCTTGATCTTGGTGTTTTTAACCGCAAAGTTCACATCATCAAAATGAAGGAATCCCTTCTTTGGACGGCTTTCTGGGTGACGTTGGCAATCTTGTTCTGCGCGGGTATTTACTTTTTTCATAGTGACGGTCATTCCAAGGCGATGGAGTTTTTCACCGCTTATATCATTGAATATTCTTTGAGTATCGACAATCTTTTTGTCTTCATGCTGATATTCAGGTTTTTCAGCGTGCCGCAGTCCTATGAACACAAGGCCCTGTTCTGGGGAATATTGCTGGCGTTGATTACCCGAGCGGTCTTTATCTTTGCCGGTGTCGCCCTCCTCAATGCCTTCAGTTGGGTCATGTATATTTTCGGAATTTTCCTGATTTTTACCGGCATCAAAATGGCGTTGAACAAAGAGACGGAAGTTCATCCCGATAAAAATATCGCCATCAAACTGCTGCGTTTTTTTATTCCTGTGACAAAAGAATTTCAGGAAGCCAGGTTTTTTATCATTAAAAACGGCAGGCGTTTTGCCACGCCCATGCTGGCCGTGCTTCTGGCGCTGGAAACCACCGACATTCTGTTCGCGGTTGATTCCATCCCGGCGGTTCTGGCCATTTCCAAAGATCCTTTTATTGTTTATACTTCCAATGTCTTTGCCATCCTTGGTCTGCGCTCTTTGTTCTTCGCTATTTCCGGTTTGATGAAATTGTTTCATCTACTGCACTACGGTCTGGCGGCAATCCTGAGTTTTGTCGGCGTTAAAATGCTCATTGAAGATTTTTTTCACGTACCGGTCGGTGCTTCCCTGATTACAATCTCCTCTATTCTTGTTATATCGGTTGTAGCGTCCATAATCTGGCCTGATACAAAGTATGAAGATATTCCTCAGATAACTATAGAGAAGTAATATTATGCAAACAGAATATTTAAACGCTTCTCAAGCGCAGTTGAAAAAATGGGCAAGGCTTGACGACGCCAAGGTGCGGCAAGAGGAAGGAATCTTTCTGGCCGAAGGCATCAAGGTGGTTGAAGAACTACTGACTAGCGACTGGCAAATAAAAGCAATACTGGTTATGCCTGAAAAAATAAAGTACTGGGACAAGCTTGCACTGCCAGCCGCCGAAGATATTCTCATTTATCAACTTACACGTTCCCAATGGGAAAAAATTGGACAGGACAGAGAACCGGAAGGAATTATGGCTGTAGTCGGCATGAAACAGGCACAAAATTTTTCTTCATGGCTGTCTAAAACTTCCGGCAATATTTTGATTTTGCATGAAATCAACAATCCCCTCAATCTCGGAGCGCTCACGCGCAGCGCGCGATGGTTCGGCTTTGATGGAATAATTTTAAGCGCTAACTCGGTGGACTACACCAATCCTAAAGCCGTGCGAGCCTCCATGGGCAGTATTTTCTATCTGACAATTATCCCCGATATTGATTTGTCTGCCACATTGCCGGAAATTAAAAAACACTTTTTTCTCATCGGCTCTGATGTACGCGACGGTTCACCGCCCCATCCGGTTCATAAAAAGGCAGCTCTGCTTTTGGGCAACGAAAGCCACGGTTTGCCGGAAACCATTTTTAAAACGACTGATGAACAATGGAGTATTCCCGGAATCGGCAAAGCCGATTCCCTGAGCTTGCCACAGGCAGCGGCGATAATGATGTACGAATGCACTAAGAAATGACTCGCTAATCTTTGCGTGTCCCCCGCTGGCGGGGGATTCAGGGGGTGGATGTCGTAATGTGTAGCCGTAAGGTTCGTGTAGGGCGCGTTTCCCAAACACGCCTCTTTGGACTGCTTGGGGAGTAGTCCCTACAATATCCACCTCCGTCACTGCGTGACACCTCCGCCAACGGAGGATAATGAGGAAGAAATGAAAACTTATATTCAAATATCCACAACTACCGAAACCAAAGAACAGGCGCAAAAAATTGCCCAATTTCTAGTAGAAAAAAAGTTGGCCGCCTGTGTGCAAATTAACGGCCCCATTGAAAGCACCTATCGCTGGAAGGGAAAAGTGGAAACCTCCAACGAGTGGCTTTGCCTGATTAAAACGCGGGAAGATTTATTTGACATAGTTGAAGCCGCAATTAAAAAAATGCATTCTTACGAAACACCGGAAATCATCGCCGTGCAGATTATCAAAGGCAGCAAAGAATATCTGAACTGGCTGGATGCTGAAACGGATAATCTCTAGTACCTACTTGCAGAAGTTCGTGATTTGTCATTTCGACCGCAGGGAGAAATCTATTTAGTGATCTCGCAGATTTCTCAGTCACTCCGTTCCTTCGAGATGACATCGTTTTTCTGCAAGTAGGTACTAGTAAATGGTTTGGAATATTATGCCGATCCGTATAATATCCTAATTGAAAAACAGGAAATATGTTGATTAATGTTTAATATTCAGCTATTAGGTTTGAAATTGCACTTTTTGTTGAGGGGGTTTATGCCGACAGTACTGTCGGCGTTTGCAACATTATAACCGATCCATATAAACAATGTTCGGCAACAAACAACGAAAGGAGAGATCATGTATTGCACAAACTGTGGAAATGAAGTAGCGGAGAAGGCGATTGCTTGCACCAAATGCGGCGTGCCGCCACGTGCCGAGAAGAAGTTCTGCTACAACTGCGGTGTCGAAGTCAACCCGCAGCAGGCGATGTGTGTCAAGTGCGGCGTCGGCCTCAAAGGCGGTTCGTCCGGCACCGGCGGCAAGAAGAAGACCACAGCAGGCATCTGCGCTATTCTGGTTGGAGGCGTGGGGGTGCATAAGTTCTACCACGGTAGCTGGGGGTGGGGCATTCTCTACATCCTGTTCTGCTGGATCTACATTCCAGCAATTCTCGGGGTCATAGAGGGCATCATCTACCTCACGATGGATGACGCGAAGTATGACGACAAGTACAACAGCACCGAGAATGCCCCGTTCAAATGGTAATAGGCTTTGCCGAACAAGGCGCTGCACTGGACGGGGATTCCGCTGCGCTCCATCCCCGCCAGTGAGCTTTGACGTTAGCAATATGAAAAAGGGGGAAATAATGAAGAACAAAAGTCGCAAGATAATAACACCTATCTGTGGAATGTTTATGGCAACATTAAAGGAGGTTAGCATGGTCATCCCCCATGCCCAGCATGTTTTGAGAGTTAAAGTCATAAATATATTTGTTATTGCTTTAGTGTTGCTGATAAATACAGTGGTCCATGCTGGCGATACTTACGTAAAGACAACGTATAAAAACACACATTGGATGGTTATAGAAGTCGGTGAAACCGGCGCATTCAAACAATGTGAAGCTAGATCCACCCCAGATTATATCGACACCGCTAAAAACCCTAAATACGGCATTCTGTATTTAGCTATCTCCCAAAATGACAATGTCACTTTTTTAGGTGAAAATGTTGGGGCATATTTCAAAATATCAAAAGGAACAACGCTGCAAGTAGATGATGAAGCTGCTATTAGCATTACGCCTGAAACTCCATCAAAGGACAAAAATATTGTTAAAAATATACTGCGCAGTAAGGGGAAATTTATTACGATAAAAATAGATTACGGTGATAATAACCCATCCGTTCATAAGTTCAGTTTGAAAGGTTTCAATGAAGCTTACCAAAAACTAAAACTCTGCGGAAAGTGAGAAGTAAAAACTAAAGCCAAAGGGTATTGGTATATAATACCTACTTTCTTAGCTAACCAAGGCGTCAATCGGACGCTGGTGAGCTAAGTTATTTTTTACTCAAGTTCAGAGTAGCGGCGGCGCGATTAACACTTAAAGCAGGTTGGAATTTTCATGATACGAATTGGAATTTACGGATATGAATGTACAAAAGAAGCTATCTTTGATTCTTATAAAATAATTCCAGTTTCCAATGATCACTCAAAAGTCAGTAAATTATCTTCTGATCAAAATATATACAATTTGACTGCATTTTTAGAGGTAGATAATGAAACAACAATTGATCTACGTCAATTAATATTCGATTTAGAAGCAGTGCTTTCATTCATTGATCAAAAAGATATTATTGTAGCTAATATACTTAATGACTCAGCGGAATATGATCAACTTGGAGATGATTATCCAAATTTCCTTAGTGGACATTATAGACATAATGGTGGTGGACAAGTTATTATGAGTGATGTTTTCTCAAAAGATTCAAGGAAAATATTTATTGACTTGGCTATGTCAAAGTTAACCGATAAATCGGATACAAACAACAAAACCTTTAGAAGCGCTTTTTTCAAAACTATTGAGGTGTTTCGAGCTAAAGAATCTTTTATTGATGTTTCTTACTATTTATTGTTCTCGGCATTAGAATCTTTATGCCGAGCTGTTTTTAACAATTATTCTTCAAAAAATTGCTCTGAACCTATCGCTAAACTTCTCAGCCAATATGGCTTTGATATATCTCAAGACGATAATACAAATCTATATAAATCAGTGTCAACATACGCTCATTTGAGAAATGCTCTATTTCATAATGGAAAATTTGAGAAAGAGGTTAATATAAATGGTTCCGTTACCAAACTTGAGTTGTCAACTTATTACCCTCAATTTAAAGGGCTTATGCCGCTGGTAATGATGAAATATATTGGTTTTGATGATGGTTATATAAACTGGAATAGTTGGATAGATAGGATAGCATTTAAATCTAAGGGCTAACCTGTCACTTCAGCGGACGCAAAAAAACGCGCCGCTGAGTTCCACCGTTGGCTGGCAATAAACTTGACAAGGAGGAATCAACATGGCTTCTGAAATCAAAGACACATCTGGGAAAATTTTGTACAAATTTGACGGAACTGAAATTAAGGAAACTTCTGGGAAGACCATTTTTAAAATTTCAGGTAGCGAAATTAAGGCTCCAAGTGGAAAAACACTTTATAAATTTACAGGGAATGAGATAAAGGAACCCAGCGGGAAAACCATTTATAAATACACTGGTAGTGAAATCAAAGAAACAAGTGGAAATATTCTATATAAATATTCCGCAACCGAGCTCAAAGCACCTAGCGGAAAAATCCTTTACAAGTTCACGGGCAGAATTCCAGTGCCGGTATTATTTGCGTTGAGCTTAATATGAATTATACTCGTTGGTTGATTTTGCTTTGATTTCATTCACTGAAAGGCCAGCTAACAACCGCATCAACTCGGTCTGGCAATGTCGCTGCGCTTCATTGCCAGCCGGGAGTGCAGAACTCTGGCAATAATAATTTCAGTAATAACACAATACAAATAAATGGAGGTTTTTATGAATGCTCGTAGTCTTGCAAGTGGGTTGTCATACTGTGGGGAAGTATCTGCGGTAAGGCAGACTTATTATGTATTCGAAGGAAAAAAACACTATTTTGTGTTAACTTTTTCTCGCACAAAACCTAATGCCGGTAACTTCAATATCGTAGATGTTAATGCTGCTAACTACATTGCAAAGATATTTGCTGGAAAGAAGGCTATTACATCAAACGATGTTCTTAAAAACTGTAAAAAACCACAATACGTTTCCGATTCACTAAAAGCATTAAATGTGCTTTATTCACTTGTGGCAACAAACCGCGCAGTAATAGATACCAGATTTAAAGGAAAACAACTGAAATTCAACATAAAATAATCACGCCAACCAGTCGCTAAAGCCGATCGCAGCGCCTGCGGCGCTGCTCCGGCTTGGCTTTTCGTTAGGCTTTTAAATGTAAATGCAAAACAGGAGAACAGTATGGATAAGTGTATGTTTAAAAGGCATATAAAAACGATAATTGGATCAATTTTGCTTGTTTTACTGTGCTGCATTACATCAATAGAAGCAAAAACTTTTAAAGTCGCAAGCTATAACGTGGAAAACCTTTTTGATCTTAGCATGGAGGGAACGGAATACCCGGAGTATATTCCGAATACCGGCTATGGCTGGACTAAGGATATTGCAAATATTAAATACACCAATATTGCCAGAGTGATAAAGGATCTGGGGGGTGATGTTGTCGCTTTGCAGGAAGTCGAGTCGAAAAAAGCCCTTATCACTCTACGTGACAGGCTGAAAGACTTTGGTGTAAACTACCCTTATCTTGAAATTGCGGACTCCAGTGGCACACCAGTGAAGTGCGCTGTTCTGTCTAAGTTTCCAATTGTTGAGAAAGAAGAAATACAGGTTGATAATGAAGTTGCCAGAAATATTCTTAAAATAACTCTTGATGTCGATGGTAATCGTATCATCCTGTTTATCAATCACTGGAAATCGAAGCAAGGCCCTGAAAGCATGAGAATAGGTTACGCCAAAGCGCTCAGGAGAGAGATTGACAAACTAAAAAAGAATATCGACTTTATACTGATAGGTGATTTTAATTCGAACTACAATGAATACAAAACCTTTCGAAATTCTGGCAGACTAAACGATACTAATGGTATTACAGGAATCAATCATATCTTAAAGACTATCAAAGATTCGGAAATGGTCAATGAAAAGATACTGACAAAGCAGGCCGCGAATGAATATCTGTATAATTTATGGCTTGAAGTCAGTAAAACCAGACGTTGGTCTTACAATTTTTTCGGAGAGAAGGGCAACCCGGACAATATTATCGTATCCAAAGGACTTTATGATGATAAGGGGATTTCCTATATTGATAATTCGTTTAATAAGTTCCAACCGGACTACCTGTTCAAGGGAAAGACCATCTATCGCTGGCAAATGGTCGAAAGTGGCCGGGGTAAGCATCTGGGCGAGGGGTACTCGGATCACCTGCCGATTTTCGCGTATTTTTCCACTGAACCCTTCCTCTTTAAAAACAACGATGCTGTTGCCAATGATATCGTTCCCCCAACGTTGGAAAAACCCAAATCTCCACAAGGCTTGCTTGATCTGAATACCGCTGGCAAAGAAGAGCTTATGTCTATCAATGGAATCGGTCCTGTTCTTTCAGCGCGAATCATAGCTGGACGTCCTTATAGAACCGTCGATGATTTGCTCAAGGTAAAAGGAATTGGCCCAAAAAAACTTGAAAATATTCGCTCTTATTTCGTCGCAGATAAAAAATAGGGGAATAGCATTGGCCCAATCGGGTAGCCGGGGGTTTTTCTCCCCCAGCCCCCACACCACCCGGCATGCGGGTCCGCACGGGCGGTTCACAAAGATTACCGGGCCGTAGCCGGGTAGTGGGGAAATCTGGGGACACCATACTAGTTATTTCTTGACAAGCAGTGATTATAGTCATAGACAATAAACATGGGCCGTATAGCAAGAGTAGTCGCAGCAAAATATCCTCATCATGTCACCCCGCGAGGCAATCGTCGGCAGGACACCTTCTTTTGTGAAGAAGATGAATTATTAATACATCGGCATGAGCAGACGGGCAGGCCGTTGGGGAATATTCATTTTATTAAGCGGCTGGAGAGTAAGCTAGGAGGATTTTAGTTCCAAGAAAAGGCGGAATGCCCAGGAAGAATAATAACCAGCATGCTGTCCCCTGATTTCCTTAATGTTTACCTGATTTTAACATTAACAGGATTCACGTATAGGGGACTTACACCCCATAAGTTCACGCCCATGCCGGGCGTACACAAGAGCGCTCAAGCAGATCGCCGCTTCGCGGCTCCGGCTTAACTCATCGTACGGCCAAAATTAATAGTAATAAATTTTATGGACTAATCATAGCATATATGCTATAAGACTTACATGAATTGGACAATCACATACTACAGCGAATCGTTGCAGAACGAAATACTTGATTTACCTGCTGGCTTTCTCGCTCGTTTTCTAAGATACACTGATCGTATGGAGTTGTATGGTCCTGATTTAGGAATCCCCATACGCGCGCAATGGGAGAAGAATTATTCGAGTTACGATTAAAATCAGCAGAGGGCATTGCGCGGGTTTTCTATTGCACGATGATGGGTAAAAGCATTGTGATGTTGCACCAGTTCATTAAAAAAACAGACAAAACGCCGCCCAAAGAACTTGCCATAGCAAGACGGCGTTTGAAGGAGATCAAAAATGCTCACGCATAAAGAACTTAAGGCACGCGCCCTTAAACGCGCGGATGTAAAATCTGAATACGATCAGCTTGAAAAAGAATTTGCTTTTCTGGACGAATTTCTTAAGGCACGTTCTTCCGCTGGTATCACTCAAGCGGAAGTTGCCGAGCGTATCGGAACAACTCAATCAGCGATTGCTCGTTTGGAGTCCGGTAGCGGAAAGCACTCTCCATCTCTGGCGACATTACAAAAATATGCCCATGCGCTTGGTTGCCGTTTGGAGTTGCGTTTAATTAATGAAATGATACCCATAAACAGGGAAGGTCGAACAATACGTTCCACCGGACGCGCTAAAGCGCGCCGGTGATCTCCGCGTACGGCCCACAAAATTCAACCAAGAATCATGTTGCCATAATGCACACATTGTGATACTATACTAAATATATGAAAAATATAAACTGGAACACAGAGAAGAGTTCAGCACTTAAGACATCTCGGGGCGTCTGTTTTGAAGATATGGTATTTTACATCGAAAGGGGTGACATTTTAGATGACTATTTGCATCCCAACCAGCAGGACTACCCCGGACAGCGAATTATGGTTATTGGAATTGAAAATTACGCATATCTTGTACCTTACGCCGAAAATGATGAAGAATTATTTCTAAAAACAATCATTCCAAGCAGGAAGGCAACACAAAGATATCTTGGAGAAAAAAATGAAGAAAAAATTAACGAAAGAAGAAAAAGAAATTCTCGACAGCTTCGAAAAAGATGAGTGGGTTCCTGTTACAAACCTTGCAAAAAGAAAAAAAGAGTTGATTGCTTATGCCCGCAACACCTTGCGAAAAGACAAGAGACTGAACATACGCATTTCTGAGAGAGACCTTCTTGAACTTCAGAAAAAGGCGGTTGTTGAAGGCCTGCCCTATCAGACTTATGTATCCAGCATTATCCACAAATTTATTAATGGCGTTTTAGTAGAAGCGCGAAAATAAAAAGGCCAAATCAATCCAGCCGATCGCTGCGCTCCGGGTGATTTTTTCGTTAGAATAAAAGTTCCGCGCCATGCGCTCTATTTATCAAAAGTATCGTTTATCTTTCTGTTTTTCAGTTCAGCAAGTTTCCCTTTGTTCCAACTGGAAATTTTACTGAAATATTTCGTCAGTCTGGCGATGCCTTCAACCTCGACAGATCCGCAGTAAACACAATTTTCATTCAACCCCTTAGCGGTTTTTTCACAGGAGAGACAAAATGTAAACTCAGGGTTGAAATCAATTTGGTGGTTGACGGAGTCATTAAAAACCCGGCGGACAAATTCGCTTATTTTTTCCTTTCCCGGATTTGAGCCACCTAACTGCAAGTGCGTAAAGACTTCCCCTTCCAGATACTGATGAAAAAGTCCTTCCCCAATCACTCTTTGCAAAGGCGTGACCTCCGCAGCAACATTTAGATGCGTTGAATTAGTATAGTAAATCGCTCCATCGGCGATATCACCTTTTACATATCGTCCGGCAGCAGGAGAAAAATACCGTAAATCGAGTCGGGCAAAACGATAGGCGGTTGTTTCCGCCAGCGACTGCCCCAGAACAATTTTCATTTTGAGTTCTTTGCTTAAACGTTCGGCCTCACGCTTTATAAAATCCACGACTTTCCGGCCGAACTCCAGCGTGTCGGGCGACTGATGCAGTTCGCTTCCCAAATGGATTTGCGTAAGTTCATTCAACCCGACGATGCCAATAACATAGTTGGCCATGTTCATTCTCAAAAAAGGAAATCCGTCGTTGTTCATGGCCAGCACCGCCAGAGGCCCATCTTCAGCATAGGAAAGAAGCTTTTCCAGAAAATCTTTTTTCTGCACGTGAGCCTTTGCCGCTTTCTCTATAAATTCCCGAAGAAGGGAGAATAGTTTATTTTCATCGCCTTCGGCCTTATAACCTAATCGCGGCAGATTCAGTGTTACGCTTTGAATGGTGGCCCAGCGCGCAAGCCACGGTTTATCGATCTCTTCATTTCTCAAATCTGAGGGAATTGCTTTTTCTTCTCTGTCAAAAACAAAACAGGTATTGCCCATAAGATTGGCCACGTCGCAGGCGAAGAGCAGAAAATCCTGAGCCTCTTTATTTTTCCATAAATTTTCCGTGACGTGCAAAAGAGGACGGGGAAGAATGAATGGTTTGCCTTTGGCATCACCTTTTTCAAATACCTCCAGTATGGCACGGGCAAAGCGCTGGGCATCGCGGATGTAATCGCCATATGTTTTTCCTGTTGGCTTGCCCTCTGCCCCGATGGCGGGAAGGTTCACCCAGGATGAAGGCATTTCATAATAGATGTGTATATCTGTGTACAGCGCCTGTCCGCCACGCGTGGCGGACAATTGCGAAAATTCATACACCAGCATTTGCGCAAATTGTTTTACTTCCTTGTCCGTCATGGAAGTCAGATAAGGCGCAAAAGAAATATTAACAGCGTCCCAGCCGATGGTGCTGGCGAAATGGCCCTGCAAAACCGCGCTGAAGCGCACCATATGAGCCAGAAGAACTTCGGCGTATTTCGCGGGATTGGCGGAATTTATTGCCTGCGGCAGATTCAATCCGTTTATCTTCAGATATTCCAAAGACTGACAGCAGCTGTAAGGACGGTCAATATAACCCAGAGCGTGAATGTGAATGTCGCCTGTGATATGTGCTTCACCGATATCGGCGGAAAACACATCATACAGGGAAAGTTCTCTTTTAATACCTTCGGCAAATATCAGATTTGTGCCTTCGGGGGAATGAGGAATATTGGCGTCCTGTTTGTTCTGATGCAGAATCAACTGCCGCACGTCATAAAGAGGAAATCCCAGACGACCGTGGAGTCTGCGTTCTTTCTCCAGACCTTTTTCGATGAGTCTGACGTTGACCAGTTCGCGGATTAGCGCTGTGGTGAGCACACTGATTCCCGAAGAAACAATTTGCTTTTCAACTTCCCTGGATATTTTTTCCGCGACAAGATAATCAATATCCGCTTCGCGCACTAAAGCATCCACAATCCGCTGGCGGTCCCAGCGAATTATTTCCTCTCCCGAAGTGCGGACAAAAAGAGTCAAATCTGTAGTTTCGGAATTTTCAATCATCTCAAATATTCGTCGGTATTGATTTTTCGGAGCTTCCCAGAACCTTTTCCGCAGCGGCGGATAATTCTCCGTCATAATTATGGTTCA
>JQDQ01000182.1 GCA_000747625.2 Smithella sp. SCADC | reverse complement strand
GTCATCATCCGAATCGCAATAGGTCTCCCTTCATGCATTGAGAAAGAGCCTTGGGAAGCCCCAATTGTTCCCACAACCCGCGGAGCAAATGGGCGCCGCCGGCAGGAACGCTCTTGAGAAATCGAAGAGTCGCTTCGCCATGATCCGGACCCTGAATCTTCAGGGCCTCCTCCGGCGTGAGAAAGCGGGAGAGGCTTTTGGTCAGTCTGCGAATGGCTTCCACATCCAGGGAGCCGGCTCGGTCGAAGGTATAAAGGACATCGGCTTTCGGCTGCCCGGTCCCGGCATCCCGGACATTATGGGCCAACTGGACGCAGGTGGTGGTCGATCCGTTCTTGTTCTTTCGGGAAATCGTTCTAACGTACAGGTCTACTCAAATAGCATGTACTACCACTCATGTCCAGCGTAAATATCAAATTCGCATTCCTACATGTTTTTTGGTTTTCCGAAAACCCGACCTCAAGATTTCAATAACTTACACGACTAAAATGCCTAAAATATGCCTACTACTGTCGAAGCCGGGTTTATAATTAAGGCATTTGATTACGTGGGAATGGAAATAGTTGGAGATATATTCAGGTGGAGTGGCGTTACGGGAGCAGGATATGGAGTAATTATTATTATTATAATTATAATTTTCTTACTCTATATTATTAAAAAATGAATAATGTATCGGAACCTATTCCGCAAATCCACGACTTGTCGGGATTGGCCGGTACGAGGAATTACGTCGAACCGTCCTTCATCTCCCGCAATCGCTCAATTCTTTTTTCAACAGGCGGATGAGTGCTGAATAAACTCATGATAGTTGAGCCGGAGAGCGGATTGACTATAAACATATGCGCTGTTGCGGGATTGGCGCCCATCGGCACAACCCTGGACATGTTGGACAATTTCATCAAAGCGCCGGCCAATGCTTCAGGATTGCCGGTTACTCTGGCGCTGCCGGCATCGGCTTCGTATTCCCGGCATCGGGAGATGGCCGTTTGCACCAGCGTTGCCGCGACAGGTGCGATAATAGCTATGGCGCTGGCGCTGATAGCACTGCTGTCGTCACTTCCGAAAAAAACACTCCAGCGTGATAACAAAACAACGGCGCTGGCAATAGTTGCCGCCATCGTGCTGATCAGAATATCCTTATGTTTGATGTGAGACAGCTCATGTGCTATGACGCCTTCGAGTTCATCATTGTTCATCAAACTCAAAAGACCGGAAGTTACTGCGACCGCCGCATGATCTTCATTTCTTCCTGTGGCAAACGCATTGGGTGTGTTGGTTGGAATAACATACAACTTCGGCATGGGTATTTCTGCCTTTTTGGTTAATGATTCCACAGCAACATAAAGGTCAGGGGCATTCAGCCTGCGTCACCGGCGGGGCGTCATACATTTTCAAAACGATGGAATCAGAAAACCAGTAGCTGCCGAAATTCATTACGGCGGAAATTATCAGAGCGATGACAACGCCTTTTCTCCTGCCGGGCAAATATCCGACAATCATCAGAAGACCGGAAAGCATACTAATCAACATAACAACTTTTAACGTGTTCACTTAGTTTTCTCCCGTGACAGAGTTTTTTCAAGCAGTCGCAATGTTGCCTCATAGATCTTCGGGTCTTTGCCGGCCTTAGGACCGGCTACATTGAGCACCTTGATCTCATTTTCTTGCAGCCAGGAAGAGAGGCTTTCTGCCGCCTCTTGCAGGGGCAATTCTTTCAAGTCGATATGAATCCAGTGCTTTTTGTGCTGTATGGCAAATTCTCTGGTTAATGCCGATCCACCGGTGAGAAATCCATGAGAGACGATCACGGTTCCGTCGGCATCGAGAACATTCTGCAGCGTTCGCTTGGAATAGTTTTCCGTGGGCATTTCCTGAAGATGATATTTTACGGGAAGCCTGCCGTCCTCGGTTCTTCTGCCTTTGGGAACCGATCCGCCATAGGGCATGTCATGATCAATGGCAAAATCAAGCGCCGCCCTGTCCGCTCCGGTCTGCCCGCCGGATATGATTTTTTCTATTTTAAACATTATTGGTGCCTTTGATTAAATTTAAATATTTTTACAAAAATTAAAAATGACATACCACTGGATTAAGACTCGTTATATTTTTTGTTTGCGAGATTTAGTCTTAATTATCTGCGAGATGTAATTCTCAAGTTTCTTGACTGCTTCGCTTGGTATATCGACGAATTCCACTCCCGCTTCATAAGATTTGTCCTCAATGAGGACTTTGATCCATTTTATTTTTCCCTCCGGGAGTGACGGATATAGTGATCTCGTTTAACTCCTTCAGTCGCTGAGCTTTCCTTCATAACGAACATTCTCTCCTTCTCTGTTCACCCCGGCATCCGCCGGGCTACGCATTCACTATTTTCCGGTCTTTCTTAACCTTGAACATAGAACATTGAACAGTTTTTTTACCATTCTCTGTTTACTCTTCACCATTCACCTTTACAAGAACGGGTCATCTTTATCCTTGCCCCATGGCAGCCTCTCAGATTCTTTCCCTTTCATAACAACTAATTCTCCGGGGTCAGCAACAATAACCCAGTTGTCCAAATCGAATTGAATTGAGTTAACGCGAGGGATGTTCATTAAATCCGAAACCAAAGCTTTGACGGTGGACGTATTGAAATCTGTATTATTATTATTCCAAAGAGACCGTATATACATACCGTTCTATTGGAGTTGGTATAACTGATTTTAGTCATATCAGCGTTATGACTAACCAGAATATTCCTTACTTTTCTATTAAGTTCATACCTGCAAACTTCATCGGACATAATTACATTCCGGGGGAAGTACGATATTAAAATCTTTAAATACCGGGTTTTCCCTCTCTTGATTTGCGTTTTTTTATGATCAGGTATTTTTGATAATATAGTTTTCTGAGGATAATTCAAGAAAAAATAGCCAGCCTCATAGAAGCTTATAGCCTTTCTCCCGAAATAATCTTAAGCATACATCGGCTACAGTCGTGTCGTATAAAATACCCTTGTTCTTCTCTATTTCTTCAAGGGCCGATTCAATACCCAAAGCCGCACGATAGGGACGGTGAGAAGCCATGGCTTCCACGACATCGGCGACAGCCATAATCCGCGCCTCCAGTATAATTTCATTCCCTTTTAGATTATTGGGATAGCCGGAACCATTCATTCGCTCATGATGTTGATAAACAATTTGCGCCAGCGGTCAGGGGGATTCCACATATTTCAGCATATCGTATCCGCTCTGAGAGTGAACTTTAATCAGAGAAAATTCAATGTCTGAAAGTTTCCTGGGTTTGGACAATATCTCAGCAGGAATGGACAATTTCCCGATGTCATGGATAGAACCAGCCATGCGGATTCCTTCTATTTTCTCCTCAGCTAATCCCATTTCCGTGGCGATGGCACAGGCCAGATGCGCAACCCGGGACTGGTGTCCGGATGTATAGGGATCTCTTGATTCTAAGACAGACACCAGAACCTGAATTGTCGCGCCATCCGCTTTCTTGAGACTTTCGAGTGTTTGTTGAAGTTTCTCCTCCGTCCGCTTGCGCTCGGTTATATCCCTGCCTTTGCCCAGGACGCATAAAGGGTTTCCTCTCTCGTCTCTGATGAAACTGAACTTGGCTTCACCCCATAAGGTGTGGCCGTCTTTACAGCGGAATTCCAGTTCCAGTGAACGGTTTAAAACATAATCTGGAGGAGCGGCCAGGGCCTTGGGCATTTCAATGGAAAAGAAGTCCATCGCTGCCTTAAAAGATACTGACGTAAACAACTTATTAAACGGGAGATGTGTAAGTTCCTCCAGGTTGTATCCCAGTATCTTTTCCACAGATGGGCTGATATAGGTCACTTTTAAGTCCAGATCCATGAGCCACACCCGGTCTTTCATATGATCTGCCAGAAGACGATATTTTTCTTCGCTTTGTTTCATCGCCTTCTCCGCCTTCTTACGCGCAGTGATATCACGTGAAACATTGGCTAGGCAAAGAGGTTTGCCAGTAGCGGAATCCTTGATGTTGAATGTCATTGCATGTGCATCGGTCAGGCGGCCGGTCTTAATGTTTCGATACTGCATTTCTCCTTCCCAAGTTTTGCCAGCCAGAAACGCGGGGATGAGCTCCTCCTTAACTGTCAACTGAAACGGTTCAGGAATGACATCCATGATGGAGTAGTCGCCAACTTTGTCCGGATAGATTCCCAACATCTTGCTGCCTGCTTCATTGAGGAAGATCATTTTTCCGTCAAACGTGGCCAGGTTCACCAACTCGCTGCTGAATCGAACAACCGAGGTAAGTTTGCTGATTTCCTCCTCCTCGTACTTACGTTCGGTTATATTTCTGGTTATGGCCATAGAAGCCGGCCGGCCCTCATAATGGATAACCTTTGTCGAGGATTCTGTTTCTTTGATCGTGTTGTCCTTGCATAAGATCTTGCCGTGAAATATTTCAGGGAGATATTTACTCTGCTCACGCAGAGCAACTCTTTCTTTCATCACAGGCACGAAATCGGGAGGCGCCAAGTCATATATTGATTTACCAATCAGTTCTTCGATGGTATATCCGCACATCTCTGCCTGGCGTCTGTTGGCAAACTTAATAATTATCTGATCCTGAATAATTGTTACACCGTTTGTCGCGTTTTCAACCAGGATTTCATATTTTTCTTCACTCTCACGCAGTGCATAATCTGCCCGCCTGCGCCGGTGGACATTATCCGGGGCACCAGTATTTTTATGCTTTTTGTCACTGGTTTTTTTCATCTGATTCCTTAAAACAAGCCAAGTGGAATAATAACCGGTTACGATTTATCTTTTTAGTTATTTGTATTCATCCATAAAGCTTGAAGCCTCCCCATATGCCAAGAAGTCCACCAATGGTACTTCCTACTAACGAAACGGGGATTGAGTCAGCGCCGAGCAGTATAGGTGCATACCCTCCTGCTATGGAACCTATAACCATCCCAATCATTATGAAACTTTTTCTCGACATTGTATTTACAATGAGCTTCTTTTACGATAAATTGAATAACATAATAGCACTATTCATTATTTTTAAAAGCAGAAGATACACACTAATATAACAGATTGAAATCTTGCATATTTACGAAGGTTGATGATTTGTTTGTTTCGGGAAGCAGTCAGGCAGTTAGTATTTTACCACCTAGGGG
>JQDQ01000181.1 GCA_000747625.2 Smithella sp. SCADC | reverse complement strand
AATCCTTCATGTCCTTGGCAATTCTTTGTTCAATTTTCTGCAATTCTTTGACGCTTCCGGAATCACTGCATATCTTATCGTTGACTTCCACCTGCAAATCCAATGAGTCCAGTGCGCCCACTCTATCAATGATGACCTGATAATTTGGTTCCAGTCCCTCGATATTCACCAGAATAGCTTCTATCTGCGAGGGGAAAACATTGACGCCGCGGATAATCAGCATATCGTCGCTTCGTTTCAAGACCCTTTCCATTTTGACGTGACTGCGTCCGCAGCGGCATGGCTCGGTAATCAGGCGCGATATGTCGCCGGTACGATAACGAATGAGCGGATTGGCTTCTTTGGTCAGCGTGGTGAAAACCAGTTCGCCTTCTGAGCCTTCGGGAAGAACGTCGCCGGTTTTCGGATCGATTGTTTCGACAATAAAATGGTCTTCAAAAACATGCATTCCGTTGCGGCCTTCCAGACACTCCATTGCCATACCCGGGCCGATGACTTCCGATAATCCAAACAGATCAAGCGCGGTTATGCCGAATATTTTTTCAATTTCATCACGAATCGCGTTGTTCCAGGGTTCCGCACCGAAAATACCCACGCGCAGTTTCAGGGATTTCATGTCTATGCCCAGAGCCTTTCCTTCTTCGGCCAGATGCAAAGCGTAGGAAGGTGTCGAACAGATTACGGTCGGTCCGAAATCCTGTAAAATCATTAATTGCCTTTTGGCGTCTCCTCCGGACATGGGAATGACGCTGGCGCCGATTTTCTCCGCACCGTAATGCAATCCCAGACCGCCGGTGAACAGGCCGTAGCCGAAAGCGTTATGGATAATATCGTTTTTGGTAATGCCTGCGGCAACCAGACAACGCGCGACAAGATCGGACCAGGTTTCAATATCGCGTTTGGTGTAACCGAAAACAGCCGACTTTCCACTGGTGCCGGAAGATGCATGCAGGCGGACAACGCTGCTCATGGGTACGGCAAACAATCCAAAAGGATAATTATCACGTAAATCTTTTCTGGTGGTGAAAGGAAGCTTTTTCATGTCGGCGATGGATTTGATATCGTCGGGTTTGACTTTGGCGGCATCAAAAGATTTTTTATAAAAGCCCACCGAATGGTAAACTTTTTCCAGAACCTGCTGTAGTCTTTTGACCTGCAGGGACTTGATGACTTCGCGGGGCATGGTTTCAAACTCTTCGTTGTAGATCATGGTAAAGCCTCCATTTTTTATATCGGACCTGAGGATGTGTCGTGTATTGTCATTTCGTACAAGCAAAGCCGCGATACGGAATCCAGGAACAAAATATAACTGGATTCCCCGGTCAAGCCGGGGAATGACAGCGGTATCTAGATACCGCCGGCATTCGACAGGCTTTGGGCCGTTCTCTCCGGCGCATACCGGATACGCCGGCATGACGATTTTGGTAATGCTTGTTCTTGTTGCGATCCAGCCTCAATTGGGAAGAAGTCTAACAAAACTTTATGCCTCTGGCAAGAAGCTTTCTTGTAAAAAGAAGATATTATGTGTTGTTTTGCTGTAAATAATTATCGGCAAGAAAAATTCCTAATACGGTTTTAGCGTCAATTATCTCGCCGTTTTCTATTAGTTTGCGCGCGTGGGAAAAACTGACAGGCATTATTTCAATGAATTCGTCTTCGTCGGGAGTAAGCGGCGCATGGATCAGATCTTGGGCCAGAAAAAAATACATGTATTCATTGCAGTATCCCGGCAGCGGGTAGCCTTCAAAAAGTTTAACAAGGATGTTTGCTTTAAAGCCTGTTTCTTCGGCCAACTCGCGTTGAGCGCAGACAGCCGGAGCTTCTTCCGAGCCATCCAGTGAGCCGGCGGGGATTTCCAAAAGATGCTTTTTAACGGCGTTGCGGTACTGTTTTATTAAGAGCAGTTCGTTTTTATCATTGATAGCGATAATAGCAACGGTGGGATTGTGGTTTATCCAACTCTGCCGTGTTTTTTTGCCGTTAGGCAAATCAAATTCTTCTTCCCAAACATCGAAAATTTTACATTGGTACGCCAGGGTTGCTTTCTTTTTTTTCATCAATCCATCGTTTATTTCAATTAGTCTTGATTATGGATAGCAAATGCCGTTCGATTTCTTCCTTGGGCAGAGCTCCGGTAACTCGTTGCACCATTTTGCCTTCCTTAAAGAAAAGCATAGTCGGAATGCTGCGAATTCCATACTGAGAAGCGGTAAGCGGGTTTTCATCCACATTGAGCTTAACCACCTTGACACCGTTAGCGTAATCGGAAGCCAACTCATCAATTATGGGGGACAATGTCCGGCAGGGACCGCACCATGGAGCCCAGCAATCCACGAGAACGGATGTGTCGGAAGTCAAAACTTCACGGGCAAAAGTCTGGTCGGTCACGTCGAAAGGCATAACTTTTTGCTGGGGAATAATTAACGGCTCGCCGCATTTGCCGCATAACGGCTTTTGATGCAGACGATCCTCAGGCATTCTGTTTTTTGTACCGCATTTTAAGCATCGAATAATTAATTCCTCCAGTGATGCGCCGCATTTACCACAGAGAGACCGTCCTTGCATTTTTTTGTGCGGTATTCTGTTTTTTGTACCGCAATTAAGACAGCGGATAATTATGTTGTCAGTCATATCAATGAGCCCCTGTTGAGATTATCTCTTTTTTGCCTGAAAAAGGCAAATTATATAGCAACGTTCACAGCAGTAGGCTTAAGTATTCGCACAAGTTCCGCTGTGTGCATTTTTGCCAGCAAACCACGGCTTCCCGCATTGATAAATATTTCCGGCAAGTCCGGTATGGTCTTTTCCATATATACCGGCATTGCTTTTCTTGTGCCGAATGGCGACGTGCCGCCTACTTTATAGCCCGTGTGTTTTTCTGCCACCGCCGGATTGCAAGGAAAAACCGATTTTACGCCGATGGTTCGGGCCAGCGATTTTGTAGAAACCTCTTTATCGCCGTGCATCAGGATAATCAGCGGTTTGCCTGTTTCATCCTCCATGATCAGAGTCTTAATAATGAGATGTTCATTAACTCCCAGTTTTTGTGCCGATGTTTTTGTTCCTCCCCTTTCTTCGTAGGGGTAAGTATGCAAAGTAAAATCAGCCTTTTGCGCCTTGAGAACTAAAACAGCCGGTGTTGCCGGTATTTTCTCTTTACTCATCAGGCATATAATAACAACTAACGATAAAAAAGCAACATATGCCGGTGAGTCGGCTTTCCTGTTTTTTTATTTCATTTTCTTGATTTTACTTTTGTTTTAAGTTATTTGTGCACAAAAATCTGTCGGGGGGAAAATTGGGGTGCAAATTAATCCTTGCATGAAGCATAAACTTATCCGCGATTCCGTGCGGGATTTCGCGGAAACCGAGCTTGCACCTATTGCCGCCGATATAGACCGCAATGCCGTCTTTCCTCTTGATGTCATTAAAAAAATGGGGAAACTCAATTACTTTGGCCTGCAGGTGCCGAAGGAATTCGGCGGTGTGGCCATGGATTCAGTCAGCGCCTCAATAGTTATTGAAGAAATCTCCCGTGTTTGTGCCGCGGTAGGGTTGTGCATTGCAGTGCACAACGGAGTTGCCATCTATCCGTTTTTGCAGTTTGCTAACGCTGAACAAAAGAAACGCTATTTACCAAAACTCGCCGGCGGAGAATTTATCGGTGCCTTCAGTCTGACCGAAGCCAATGCCGGGTCTGATTCCGCCAGCGTGGAAACAACAGCAATCAGGAAAAAAGATGGGTATGTTTTAAACGGCACAAAAATATTTGTTACCAACGGCGGCGTTTGTGATTTGGCCTTGATTTTTGCCCTGACCGGTTTTGAACCGGGTCGTCCTCAAAGCAGTGTTTTTATTGTCGAGAGTAATTATGCCGGTTTTTTACGCGGCGAACTGGAAGATCTTTGCGGCATGCGGGCCAATCCGGTTTCATCTTTGTTTCTGGAAGATTGTTGTGTTCCGGAAAAAAATCTGCTGGGAAAAGTCGGCGATGGAATGAAAATAGGCCTGTCCACGTTGGATACAGGCCGCATCGGTATCGCCGCGCAGGCATTGGGAATCGCTCAGGGAGCATTTGAGGCTGCGGTGAAATATGCGAAGGAAAGGCAGCAATTCAAAAAGCCTATCGCCTCACTGCAAACGATTCAGAATTACATTGCCGATATGGCTACTGAAATTACCGCTGCGCGCCTGCTTTTATATCGCGCCTGTTCTTTAAAGGATGAAAAAGTACCTTTTGGCTGTGAGGCATCGATGGCGAAACTATACTGCAGTTCTGTTGCCTCTAAGGTTACTTCTTTGGCCGTGCAGATTCATGGTGGTTATGGATACAGCAAGGAATACGATGTGGAAAGGTATTTCCGTGATGCTAAAGTTACGGAAATTTATGAAGGCACCAGTGAAATTCAGCGCCTGGTAATCGCGCGCTCAATACTTTCTCAATTAATATTATAAAAATATGTTGAATCTGGTAGTTTGTTTAAAACAAGTTCCCATGGTTACCGAACTGCCGTGGGATGAGAAGACCGGCACATTAAGACGCGATCTGGCTGCGGGAATGATGAATCCTGCCTGCAAGCACGCACTGGAAGCCGCCCTGCAAATCAAGGAACAGTATTCCGCTAAAATAACCGTGATTACAATGGGACCGCCTGCCGCTGAAGAAGTGTTACGCGAAGCCATGGCTTTGGGTGCCGATGAAGCAATTCTGATTTGTGACCGGCTACTGGCCGGATCGGATACTTTTGCTACTTCTCTTGTCTTGAAAGAAGCGATAAAAAAGAAATGTCCCAAATTTGATCTTATCCTTTGCGGCGCATATACGGCGGATAGTGAAACAGCACAGGTAGGTCCGCAATTGGCTGAGGAACTGGACTTGCCTGCTGCCGCATACGTGGAGAAACTGGAAATTTCCGGCCGGACATTACGCGTGCGCCGTATGGTGGATAATTTTCGTGAAACACTGGAGATGGAATTTCCGGCGCTAGTGACGATTTCGATGGAAAATTACAAGCCGCGATTCACGAAGCTGGCCGGTTTGGAAAATGCTTTTTGCGGCAACGGAGTCGTTGTTCTGGATGCGGCAGCTCTGGGCATCAAGGCATCGTCAATGGAACAGAAAGGCTCGCGCACCAAGGTACGCAAGGTCTTTTTGAAAAAAGCGCAGAAAGAAAACGTGCTAATTCAAGGAACGGCTTCTTTGGTGGTTACGGAATTTCTCGATAAATATCAGCGAAAAATAAGTACGGCAATAGGTAAATCTATAGAGGAAAAAAAGCTCGATGAAAAAGAGCAATAAAAAAAGCATCTGGGTATTTGGCGATTATCGCAATTATTATCAAAACCGCGTGACCTTGCAGTTGCTTTCCAAAGCGGTTGATCTTGCTAAAATAATCAAGGCGGAAGTGTGTGCTTTAATTTTCGGTCATGAAATTGACGAATGGATTATGGAATATACCGCTCATGGAGCCGACAGGATTCTGGCGATAGATGATCCCGCTTTAAAAAGTTACAGCACCGAAAGATACCTGGCAATCATTGAAGCTCTGGCCAACCAAAGAGATCCGGAAATTATTCTAATCGGCGCGACAGATTTTGGCCGTGAGTTTGCTCCGCGATTGGCCAAGCGCTTGAAAACGGGCTTGTCGGCCGATTGCGTGGGTCTTGAGATAACTGAAGATGGGCTTTTACTGCAATTGGCTCCTTCGTTTGGCGGCAACATGCTGGCGGAAATTATTACGGAGCGCCATCGTCCGCAAATGGCCACAGTAAGACCGGGAACATTTAAGGAAATACCGCACGATTATGAAAGAAAAGCTCTGGTTGAACGTCTGCCGTTGATGAAAAACCTGCCTAAACCACGTGTTCGTCTTGTTGAGTATGAACGTTCCGTGGAAAAAGAACATACCATTGAAAACGCCTCTATTATCGTCTGCGGCGGCCGTGGCATGGGCAATAAGGAAAAATTCAAAAGATTGCAGGAACTGGCCAAACTTTTAGGAGGCAATGTGGGCGCGACCAGACCGGTGGTTTACGCCGGTTGGGCTGACCATAGTGCTCTGGTAGGTCAGGCCGGTAAGCATATCAAACCGAAGATTCTTTTTTCCTTCGGCATCAGCGGTGCGATTCAGCACACCGCCGGTTTGGGAGAAGCTGATTTTATTGTTGCGATCAATAAAAATCCCCAGGCAACAATGATGAAAATGGCCGATGTCGCCATTGCCGCCGATGCCAGTGATGTTCTCCACAATTTGATTAAAGAACTCAAGAAGCGAATCAGAGAATAATACATCACACAACAGCCCTACAGATTAAATTTATTCAGGTACGGGAGCTTTAACATAACGAATACCCATCCAAAGTATTACAACCACGAATATTAAGCGCAGTATATTGTCGGAAAACAAATAGGCGAAATTTCCGCCAAGATAAGTGCCTAAAATAATTCCGGGAATAAGACCGACAAGAATTTCTGTTGCAACGTTTCCCATCCTCCAATGAGTGAAGGCTCCGATACTACCCGTGGGAACCATGACTAAAAGCGATGTTCCCTGTGCCGTATGCTGGGTGAAACCGGTCAGAATAACCATCACAGGAACCATTATTGTTCCACCGCCAACGCCCATCATTCCGGAAAGAAATCCGGTAAAGGCACCGGCTATTAAGAATATGAATATTTTTGTATAACCGGATGCCGGAGGGATAATATCGGACAGGTATGGTTTTAAGAGTAAAACTGCGGCGCAACAAAGCAAAAAGACTCCGAAATATTTTTTCAGTTTCCATGCTGGCAGAGCATGCGTGTAGCGTGCGCCCAGAGGAGCTGTGCACATTGCCGTTAAAGCTAAAAGGGCGGCGGCTTGAATATCAATTGTTCCATTTGCAGCATAGGTAATTGCTCCGCCAAGTCCCGTAAAAACCAAAGCAACCAAACTGGTACCGTGAGCCTTGTGTTGACTAAGCTTCAGCACTTCGACCATCAGCGGAATCATAATCAGGCCACCACCTATGCCGATCAGGCCTCCAAATGCTCCGGTGATAAGTCCGATTACAAAACTAATGATTATTGTTGCCATTGTGCATCTTTCCCCGCGCCAGCGATGCAAAAATTCCTACACAACAGATAACAGCCAGTATGGCGAAAATGAATTTGGCACTTTTTAAAAGAAGATAATTATTAGCTGCAGAGATAGGATAGTCCCCTAAAATGACGGCAAAAACCAGCATGGTAATTCCCATGCTGAACATTTGACCGGTAAGTCTCATGGTGCCCACAGTAGCCGAAGCAACACCATAATATTTTTTTTCCACGGCACTCATGATTGCATTAACGTTCGGTGAGGAAAAGAGAGCAAAACCTAAACCAAGTACAATGAGGTAAAAGACAATGCAATAAATGCTTGTATTGTTGTTGATAAAAATTAACGGAACAAGGCCTATGACAGTGAGAACCATGCCTATTGATGAAATAATTTGCGGTTCAAAACGGTCGGACAGTCTTCCGGCGACAGGCGAAAGAAGCGCCTGCACAACAGGTGCAGCAACAAGAATAGAACCTGTTTGCGATGGAGACAGCATCTTAATGTGTTGCAAATAAAGGCTAAGTAAAAATGTAACTGCAAATGTAGCACAGTAATTAATCAGGGCGGCTAAGTTGGAGAAAGCAAAAACCTTATTGTTCAAGAATAAGTGTATATCCAATAAAGGGGAAGGGCTTTTCAACTGCTGAAATATAAATAAAGCCAGGCAAAGAAGACCTGTGCCAATTAAAAATAATGCATTTAACGATGGTAACTGAGAAAGTCCATATATGATGGAGAAAAGAGCAATTGCATAAAGCAGAGAACCGGCATAGTCAAAATGTTTACCATTGATTCCGGACCATTCTTCTTTGATTGTTGCCGTGGCAATTAATGTAATGATTAAACCTAATGCTGCCGTAAAAAGAAAAATGAATCTCCATCCAAAATGCTCCGTCAGCAAGCCGCCGACAAATGGGCCGATGGTTAATCCGATATAAACAGCCGCTACGTTGATGCCTATTATTTTACCACGTTCTTCGAGGGGATAAGCCGATACCAGCATAGCCGTGCCGGTGCTGAAGATCATTGCTCCACCGACTCCCTGAACGGTGCGAGCGGCTATCAGGAAAAATTGCGAAGGTGACAATATGCAAAAAGAAGAGGCTACAGTAAAAATCAATGCCCCATAGATATAAAATCGTCTTCGCCCATATATGTCGGCCAGTCGGCCTAGAGGAATAAGAGTCATGGTAGCGGCCAGAATAAACGATGTTGCCACCCAACTCAGAGACAGGGCTGTCATGGACAGTTCGTTGGCGATAGCGGGCAGGGCGACATTGACGGCCGAACCCATAAATGGTGTTAAAAAGGAACTGAGGGTAGTGACCAGAAGAATGTATAGTTGTTTTTTATTATTGGCGATCTTCATTAAAGAACTTCTTATTACGATTCATCCATTCAAGAGGAAACGTATGCTCAAAAAGGTCATGAAAAGTATCTTTTCCGCAGGCCATCATAAGCGTGAGGGGCATAATTTTTTTGGCTTGTGTAAGCATTTTTTTTGTCAGATCGCGGATATCCCACTGGGCATGTGCATCGACGCGCAGACGTGCCAGATGGTACATTTCACGAGCGCTGAATTTCATCAAAACCCGCTTACGGTGCGCGTTGGTTAAAATATAAGCGGCGGCCATAGGAGCTTTGGCCCTGATTTGATCATATGAAATTTGAGTTTGGCGCATAACTTCCAGAAAAATCTTTTGCTGGCCGATGGCTTTAATGGAAGGTGGCACCGTTACACCCAACTGCGGATTATAATCCTGCGCGATAATTGTGGACATACGGTGTCTTTTTAACTGAGCAAAGCAACTGGAGCTCAAGATGAGCTCAAATTGCAGATCAACATTTTCTAATTCCCGCAATACGGAGTCATGCACCTGTAAATTTTTAAAAGCTGTTTTGAACAATGTCCTTTTTGCCCGAGGAGTCATTTTACCCGCCATACTTAAACACTTGGAATAATTTACGTCGGACGAAGAAAACAATAAAGCGGCGGCAATCCGGATATCGGCAGCGGACGTAAACGAAGTTAATTGCACATCGGATATTATTTTAGAGCCGGAAGAGTATTTTTGTAATAAATTAGAAGATTGGCTGCGCAGATTTTGTCTGGTAAATTTGTCGTAATCCGTGGCTTTAGTGTAGCGGATAAGAGAAGGTGCGATTTCTTTTGTCACAGCGAACAAATTTTCGCTGTATTCCTTGGCCTCTGCCAGAGGATGAGCGGCAAGGCGCCTGAGCATCAACTCGAGGTTGCGCGCGTTAATCGTCATTCCCAATTGTGTTTGAGTGGCCATTGATATTGCGTAGCGGGCATCTTCCTTGGCCCAGCCTTCCAGAAGTGACTTATTGGTCGGGTTTACCGCTAAATCCCTGTGTTTTTCGAAAATATACGGTCTTAGTTTTTCGTAAAGCTCGTGGTAGAAATCATTTTGAGCTTCAACGGTTGAAATAAATAAATCGGTAAGATTGGCCTGTCTGATTTCTTCAGGAACAACAAAATCTTTGTTAAAGAGAACGTAGCGTTGTGACTTTTCCGTAAAAGAACACAAACGGAACTTTTCAATTTCTTCGACGAGCAGGCGGGAGACGCCAATAACATCAATGTTAAAGACGGCATGCTCGGCGACGGAACTGTGTCCCATTTCGAAAACGATATTACGGTTGGATTGACGTGCTTTGTCCACTTCGTCGCGGGCGCTTTCACGCAATTCGTTTACTGCTTTCGGACTGCGGCTGATGCGCGCGTAAGCCGCTGAAATGGTTTCAGGTGTTAAATCCTGGTTAAGCCCGCTTTTATCTTTGAGCTCACGGATAAGGTCGTAATCCAAATTGTAACCGGCAAGAATAATTTTCATCGTTTAAAGACTCACCAACTCCACACGGCCAAGCGTGCGTCCCAGAAAACGCTCGCCGATTGTTTGAAAACGATAAGGGACATCGCTGACATAAAAAACATATTCCGGCGGTGAACCTGTTTTATTGGCTATTTTTTGTTTATCGATTAAATCGGCAGCGATATCGGCCATTGCTTCCGCCGAGTCAATCAGGTGTACCCCTTTTCCCATAATATCCTGTAGCAATGGTTTTAAAAGAGGATAATGAGTACATCCCAAAACAAGCGTGTCAATTTGCTCGGCAATGACCGGTTTTAAATATTCCTGCGCGATTAGCCTTGTGGCCGGATGATCAAACCATCCTTCCTCCACCAGAGGTACGAAAAGAGGGCAGGCCAGCGAAAAAACCTTTGCTTCTTTATCCAAAAGATGAATTGCCCTGGCGTAAGCGTTGCTATTGATTGTGGCCGGTGTTCCGATTACTCCGATTGATTTTGTTTTGGTATTTTGTATGGCCATGCGGGCGCTGGCTTCAATTACTTCCAGCACGGGTACCTGTTCAACAATTTTTTGAGAGGCGACTGCCGCCACAGGCACATTGGACAAATCAAAGATTGTCTGATGGGCGACTGCTGCCATGGTGTTGCAGGCGACAATCAGAAGTTTTACATCTTTTTTAATCAGGAACTCAGTGATTTGTGCCGCGTAACGGTTTATCGTTTCCACCGATTTAATGCCGTAGGGCACGCGGGCGGTGTCGCCGAAGTAGATGATATTTTCGAAAGGCAGACGTTCCATTAAAGAGCGGACAACCGTCAGGCCGCCGATGCCGGAATCGAATACGCCTATGGCACGATTTGTTTTTGAATTCATTGGCTATTCTTCAAGAAAAAATTAAAAAAAGTTTTTCGTGTCATTCCGCAAAGCGCCCTTTAGGGTAAATCCCGATTCAAAGCCGGGCGCATGCCCGGTAATCGGGATGAGGAATCTGGAAAAATTAATAATCAAGATTTCTCGCTTCGCTTCGAAATGACAAACTGGCACTTAAAAATCTCTATTTATACAATGTTTCTACAAAAAAATGCTTATCATAACTAATCAAAATATAGCAAGATTTCTTATAAGAATTTTTATAAAGAAAGCTGTCCAATACATCTATTTAATTTCGACGGGAGATATTGTTTATCAAGGAATATCTAGGATTAGTTAGTTTTGTTTATTTAGTTTCAGGGTCGTTAAATTTTGTAAAAATCCAAAATGGATTTAGACTTCTACTGGTTTGTTTCCACGAAACGTAATTCTCAATTATCTGGATCGCTTCGCCGGTTGTATTGACAAATTCCACACCAGCCTCATAATACTTATCTTCAATAATGAATTTGATCCATTTTATTTTGCCGACGGCGGTGATCTGTTTTTATCGATCTCTTCAAGTGCGAAGTCAATACCCAAGGACGGCCGGTAAAGACGGTCGGAAGAAATAGCCTCCACAACATCAGCGACAGCTAAAATGCGTGACTCTAAAAGAATCTCGTCTCCTTTCAGATTTTTGGGATAACCTGTGCCGTTCATTCGTTCGTGATGTTGGTGAACAATTTGCGCCAGCGGCCAGGGAGATTCCACATCCTTCAACATCTCGTATCCGGTCTGAGAGTGTTGTTTAATCAGTAAAAATTCAATGTCTGTCAATTTGCCGGGCTTGGCCAATATCTCCGTGGGAACCGCTAATTTCCCAATGTCATGGATGATGCTTGCCATGCGAATTCCTTCAATTTTATCCTGATCTAATCCCATCTCTGTAGTTATGGCACAGGCCAGATCCGAAGCCCGGGACTGGTGACCTGTCATATAAGGATCTCTGGATTCCAAAGCGGACACCAAAACCTGAATAGTTGTGTTAATCGCTCTCTTTAGGCTATCAAGGCTTTGGTGAAGTTTGCTCTCAGCTTCCTTCCGTGCCGTGATGTCGCGTACAATGCTGAGAATTCCCACGGTCGTGTTTTTTTCATCCCTGAGAAAAGTAAGCTTGCTCTCTACCCATATTTTTGATCCATCTTTTGCATGTATTGAGATTCCAGCACACGTGATCTTGTTAAATCCTTATTATCCCTCTGTTCAATTTCCATCTCTTCTAAAAAGACATCAACGAGATGGTGGAACGTTTCCGGCGCGGCCAGATCTTTAACTTTCATACGCATTATTTCATCAACTGTGTATCCGGAAAGACGATATATGGAAGGACTGACATAGGTATATTGAAAATTCATGTCTAAGGTTAAGATTACATCGGCCACGTTATCCGCAAGAAGACGGTAACGTTCTTCACTGGCCTTCAACGATTTTTCCGCCTTCTTGCGATCTGTGATATCACGGAGTTTAACAACTACTGTTTCAAAGACATTATTGTGTACCAGATTTGTTCCCACAGCTTCGACTGTGTGCCATGTTCCGTCCTTGTTACAAATGCGAAATTCAGCATTCTTAATATTGGTACTTGTGTCCTTTAAAAGTGATTTGAAAATCTTTATTTATTAGAATAATCAAATCAGAATCTTGTGCTGTAAAAGTCCTGAATAGTTGTCCCTCTTGGCGTAGTTTCTCCTCTGTACGCCTCTGCTCTGCTCTGACTTTTACATCTTGTATTTCTCTGGCTATGGCCGGGCAAAGGCGTGATAAGTTTTCCTTCATGATATAATCTTGCGCGCCTAAACGCATGCAGTCTATAGCCTCATTTTCACCAATAGTTCCGGATGCAATGATAATAGGTATGTCGATTTTTACTTCTTTTAATAGGGTAATGGCAGAGGGAGCATTGAATTTCGGCAGCTTATAATCGCAAAGGATTACATCCCATGACTTCTCTTTAAGAGCTTTTTTCATAGTGGAAGCGGTTTCTATTCTTTCGTAGACCGGATTGTATCCACCTTTTTTAAGTCCGTGTATTATAAAAAACTCATCATTTTTCGAATCTTCAAGAGCGTTCCTGCCGGCGGCGCCCATTTGCTCCGCGGGTTGTGGGAACAATTGGGGCTTCCCAAGGCTCTTTCTCAATGCATGAAGGATGAACGGATTCAGGCGCACGTGTTTCTGTGCTTCCTGGCTCTCCTGTTGGTGAGGATCGCCTTTTTTTCAAAAGATGGACGTGTTCTACAAACGACGGAACCGGCGACGGAACAGCTCAACATCCTGAAACAACTTAAGATATCACCACCGGAACGGATCAGGCACATCGTAATGACCCCTTAAATCTGTAGGCAAACGCACAAAAATAGAGCATAACCTGTGTCCACTATTTTATTGATGAACTTCCATGTCGCTTGTCTACCACTGTCGAAGCCGGGATAAAGTTACCTATCTCATAAGCGATATTATCCATTTTAAATTACCCCCGCCTTCTTTAAAGGTCTTGTGTTGCAGGTTTATGAGGTCTTTGACCATGATTTGCTTCGTTCGTCTTTCCACAGCGCTACGCGCCAAGTGTAATTCGTCCAACAAGCTTCAATGCGCTTCGCTTCTTAAATTTGGGACTCACTGTCAGCTTGACTCACGACACAACTCAATCCAGATATTAACAACAGATACGCTGATGAGGTTTAATGTGGTTGCCGCATACCAGACATATAATTCCTGACGAGTCAGCAGAGTTATCCAACCCGACCAAAGCACAATGCAAATTATAGAAAAGGAAATAAGTGTGTCGATGGCTAAAAAGAGGCCGGGCTTTCCAACAAGCCTTCCTGCCTGAGCAATGGTGCAATACTCAATTGACGTCTTACGACCGGAAAGGTGAAAATAAACACGTGCCAGGTTCATGATCAGATCTGTCAAAGCCCAGGCTATGACCAGCCAGACAAATACGCTGATGAAAACTGACGACGCACCTTCACGCAGAGCCAGCAGGCCGAAAATCAGCTTGAACATGCAGAAAGGCACACCGATTGTCAGAGCCTGAAAAGTAGGCGATAAAAATATACTGTCTCCAATTCTTTCTATTCGAAGCTTTGTTTGTTCTTTCATAAAGCACTAATGAAAGTTCTATGTTTAATATTGCGGGAAGCTATGTTTGGCAGAATTAAGTTACCTGCCGGAACAGATTTATTTTTTAAGTGCATCTGCCGTTGAATCAGGTTGTATGTCAAACCATTTCTTTTCTTTTGTTTCCCCTCCGGCATATATCACTTTGTCATCTTTATCATAATGACTTATTGCCAACACAGCTATATTGCCCTTTTTACAGTCTATTTCATATAAACATGTTTTGGAAGAAAAGTTTTCATATTCCGCCACAGACAAGCCATCTTTTATTCTGGACTGTAATTCTATTGTTTTACCGACATCAGAATAGATCTCTTTGGCTAATACCTGAACGGTATTATTTGCAGAATCCACTTTCATGCTTCCCTTACTATATGAATATACATTACCATCTTTATCTGTCTTATATTTCACCCAGTCGGATGAACTGTTCTCGCATTAATTTGAAACTCTATTTCTTCTTTACCCCTTCCCTTTCATGCTCAATATTTAGGTTGGCACTAGCCGGCACATCTTCCTTTAAAACCGGCCGGGAAATATTGTAGCCCGGTATGTCGACCTGACATGTTTGAGCCATTTTTCCCTGCACGTGTTTGATGCGTGACGCAACCTCCAATTGATTTTCGCCGGGTGCCCAGGTCATTTCTTTTGCCAGCGAGCGTAACTGCTTTTTCACAGCCCACGCCTGCCGCAACAATTATCAACGCCACGGTGAGATACTTTTTTGTTACCATAACGGCTCTCCTGCAATACGGGTTAAAGGTGTCTGACCAAAAGTATGCCCTCTTGCAGACATGCTGCGATTGTCTCCCACTACATAAACATGCCCGGGCTTGACGATAGCGGGTGGAATATTCCAGTCGCTTTTGCCCGCGACGTAGGGCTCGTTAACTTTTTTGCCGTCCACGAAAAGATTTCCTTCTCTGAATTCAACACTCTGGCCTTCAGTAGCCACGACGCGCTTCAGCAGCATAATCTTTTGTCTTGCCATCCGCACAGTCACAACATCCGGCGGCGCGGGCTTGGAAAACAGATAACGCAGGGCAAAGCAGAAATTAAACGAACCGGTGACATAGGTGGGCGCCATGTTTTCACCCTGAATGCAAAAAGGTATGAAGACGAATTTAAAAATAATAAATGCGGTTATAGCAATAACGGCAACACGCAATAAATAGCGTTTGGTAATTTTCGGGAAAAAGAAAAGCAGCTTTATGTCGAATGAAGTGATAACAATAAATTTACGGTTGCGAATTGCGCTGATGATCTGCTGTGCGACCTTCTCCGGTGTGATAGCTCTTTTAAGAAAATGCGCCAGCGTTTTATCCGTTATTTCCTTATCGGCATGAATTTCGACAGTCTTTACCAGCCCGGCATTAACCGCGCCGGGGCAAACTACGCTGACGTCTATTTTGTGCTTTTTTAAATCGTAGCGTAGAATTTCGGACATGCCTACAAGAGCATGCTTCGTTCCCGCATAAACGGTATGCCAGGGCAATCCGATGATACCAGCGGTTGATGAAATGGTAACTATGTGTCCGCCGTTACCGGCGCGAATCATATCGGGCACAAAACACTCCAGGCCGTGAATAACTCCCCAGAGATTTACTTCGACCGTTTTTTTAAGGTCGTCTTCGTTTATATCGGTTAACCCCAGATTGCGCAATAGAGAATTAGGTAGAGAACGAAACGGGCATGGAGAACAGAGATGTTTTATTCCAAAGCCCCAGAAACCACTCCCTGCGTTTCATTGCTAATGACAATTTCAAGATACGGTTGTTTCCTTCTTTC
>JQDQ01000180.1 GCA_000747625.2 Smithella sp. SCADC | reverse complement strand
TGCAGCGGCAATGGGGGGGAAAAATGTGTAATGGCTACTGTTCCTGAAATCCGAGGGCTCCTGGAGGTGGTTCTTCCAAGAATCACCTCCAGGAGCCCTCAAGACCTGATTGCCTGGTTTATGAAACAGCGGCATAACAAAGAAAAATCCAGAAACTCTTATAAGAAAAAATGGCTGAAGAATTATCCTGCATGAACCATAGTAACCGGCGTTGTAGTGCTAATGGCGAAACCGATAGAGATCAGGCTAGATGATGAGCAAAGGGCACTTTTGGAGAGTTGGACGCGGAAGAGTAAAACGGAAAAACGATATGCAGACAGGGCAAATATCATCCTCCGTTCAGCCAAGGGTGAAAGTCGAAACCATATAGCAACGAGCATGGAAATTACGCTGGGCATCGTTAGTAAATGGCGGAAGCGATTTTTCGAAATGGGCGCCAATGGATTATATGATCTGCTTCGCCCAGGAAAGCCCCAGCAATATGATAAGTCGACGGAGCAACGGATACTGGATGTACTCGACAAAACACCACCTGCCGGTTATTGTCGTTGGAACGGGCCATTGGTTGCAAAGGCATTGAATGATGTCAGTGTTCATCAGGTATGGAGGATACTAAGAGAAAAAGGGATAAGTCTTGAACGCAGGCACTCCCGGTGCATTTCGACGGACCCTGAGTTTACCGCCAAGGCCGCCGATATTGTCGGGCTCTATCTTGCGCCGCCAGAAGGAGCCCTGGTTATTTCCGTCGACGAAAAACCATGTATACAGGCGCTGGAACGGGCGCAGGGGTATTTGAGACTAGCCAATGGAAAATCCCTTACCGGATTCTCTCACGAATATAAGAGGCACGGAACAACAACATTATTTGCTGCTCTCGACATCATGAAAGGCAATGTCATGGTGAAGCATACGCAAAGACGCAGGCGGAGAGAATTTTTAGATTTCATGAATGAAGTAATCAGGGATGTAGAGCCCGACAGGGAAGTACATGTAGTTCTTGATAATCTCAAGACGCATAAGCCGAAAAACGATCAGTGGCTTGCCCGACACAAGAACGTTAGATTTCACTACACGCCCACACATGCATCATGGCTTAATCAGATAGAGGTATGGTTTAGTATCCTTCAGGTACAATCGCTACGTGGTGCAAGTTTTACTTCTATCAAGCAGCTAAGACAACATATCGATGCCTTTGCTGAATCCTATAATATTACTGCTCAACCATTTGAGTGGCACAAAGTAAGCGTGAAAAACAAAAAACCTGAAAACAAGTTTTCGAACTTATGCAAGTAGGTACTAGTAGACATGCTTTCGATGCTTAATCGTAAGAATAAAAATGATATGGCCGGATGTGTTAAGTTCGTAAACTATCCGGTAGGCGCCAACCCGCAAAGAAAACTCACCTTTGTGATTACCTGTCAAAGCTTTTCCTTCACGGGGATTATCGGCAAGAGATTCAATTTTTTTCAAAATGCGGGCAAGGAGTTTCTTGTCCGCATAAAAGAGCTCATCAACATCAGCTGCGGCTTCCTGTGCTAATTCAATATTGTATTTCATAGGAGTTTGTATTTCTTTTTAATGGCGGAAAGAGAAATGGTTTTGCCGTTTCTAACTTGTTTTTTTGCTCTGGCAATGGCATCTTTTTCTTCCTTATTGGAAAGAATATCCAGAGTTTCAAGTAACCCGTCAAACTCATCACAACTCAGTAGAACCGCTTCATTGACGCCATTTTTAGTGATGGTAAACCGGTCATATTTTGCTTCAACATCTCTAATAAGAGCCGATAGATTTTTCTTGGCTTCCGCCAACGGAATTGTCTTATTCATATTTTTGTCCTTGTTTTTTATTGGTCATAATTATAGTCTATCTTTACAAGAAAAACAAGGATAATGTTTATTTAACCATATCCTGTTAATTTTTATCAACCTTTACAAAATCGGTTATTTCTTTAAACAGGGAAACTTCGGCATACATCGGCCAGTCGTTATGACCTGCGCCTTTGATGACCACATCGGCTGCTATCTTTAAAACATCGCTCATGGAATGGGCAAAGCCGCTCTGGGGCACACGCAGACCTATTTTTTCTCTCGTATGACGGAATTTTTCTCTGTCTTCCGCTTTATAAATTACATCGCGTGATGCGGGCAGGATTTCATCTCGTTCCGCTCCGACTACGGAAATTTTGTTTTTAAACGCTTGAAGATTTCCGATGCTATCGTATTTATCAGTCAAAACCAGTTGCACCGGAAGGTAAGGAAACAAAGACTTGGCCACAGACGCCAGCGTATCCCACGGCGTAATTAAAATTATACCGGCAATGGGAACAGATGTCTTCTTGGCGATAGCGGCAGCAACACCGCAGCCCAGCGACTCACCTACCAAATAAATAGGCTCTTTATATTGCTCATAGGCCAGGCGAACAGTTTCTAATCCGGCTGCAACAAACGGCTTTTCTCCTACTTTTCCCGGACGGCCTCCGTACTTTGGATATTCAGCTAAAATTACGCGGAAACCCAACTCCATAAAAGGCTTAAAATAAAATCCCCTGTCAAGCGCTGTGCCGCCATTGCCATGGAAAAGAATTAATGTGCCATTGGGCGCAGGCGTATCATGAGCGGCAACCAAGCCCTGATAATCATCAGCAGTTGCGTGCCAGAGCTTCATATTTTCATATTCAAGCCCTGACTCGGTAGGCCACATCGGCTCGGGGAAATAAAGAAATCTGTTTTGCATATTACACCCTCCCAAAAACATTGCCGCTACAAGAAGAAAGGCTATTCTTGTTTTGCATATCTTCATTATCATTAATCTTTGTTAACGTAAAAAATCAGCAATGACTGTTAGCTTTGTAACGTTTTGCTTTTTCTGGTGATCTTCCTGAATTAAATTTGACGAGTTTTTCCCAAAGGATTGCTCCATCTTGATTACAATACTCGATAGCAAACTCAAGAGTAAATCGGTTGATAACTTTTGCATACTCTTCTGCAAACTCTTCATTTTTTTCTTTTGCTTTATATCCCAAAGGTTCAATAATATCGGTATATAGATTTTCATCTCCTGATATAAACTCCCAAAACCTTTGCCCACAAAGCTTTAAATAGTCGCCTTTGTCTGGCTTTTCATCTTTGCCATAGCAACAACCATTTACAGCAATTACTTTTACGGCAGTTGTATTAGTTCCAAGAACGCGCTTGGCACGTTTAAAATCATCTTTCATACGCGCAATTTGACGGCTATTGCCCCAATTGGGTCCGGATTTAATTGATACAATATAAGTGAGTTTTTCTTTTGAAAACTCAAGATCAATTCCTTCGGAAGATGATTTTTTACCTCTATATACTTTACTGCATATAAAGATGGCTAACTCCTCAAGAAATCCTCCAAAAATACCTTCCTCTTGCGATGAAAGATGTGCATCAAGGACAGTCTTGACCAAATCTTGAGCTGTATTTTGATTTTTTGCTTTAAAAAGATAAGGATTTTTTCTGGCAAGTATTTTTTTTAACTTAAGATCGGAAAGATTATCTAATCGTCGTGTGTGAAACTTTTGAATATTAGATTCGATGAACCCTATTATATCATCTCTTCCTAGTGGCATTGTATTTGGCTCCTTTTTCGCAAAGCAAAAGTACTTGTTCTGAAACTTTTTTTTGTGCAATTGAAACGTATTCCTTCATAATATCAATACCAACTGAATTTCTTCCAAGTTGCTGCGCAACTTCACAAGTAGTACCAGAACCAACAAAAGGATCCAAAACCCAGTCATTCTCTTTTGTGAAAAGTTTAATAAACCATTCGGGAAGGGCTCGCGGGAATGTAGCGCTATGGTTTTTGTTACCTGTTTCGGTAGCTAAGTGTAATACATTTGAAGGATATGCTTTATCGCGTCCTATCCAATTTGCAATGTTCTTTCCGAATCCACTTCCAACTTGTGAATCGAATCTTATCACATCATTAGTACCAAGATGTTTCAGGCGAGTCTTTGCCCAATCACCCATTGGCACCATAACAGCGTTTTGATACATATGGAATTGTCGATTTTTATTGAATTGGAGACACCGCTCCCATGCATCGCGAAAACGATTAGGCCATTTTCCCGGATGACAATTTTTTTTATGCCAGACAAACTCTTCCGTCCATAACCATCCTTGCTGTTTAAGGCCAAGTATTAAGTCAATAACATACGTATGACGTTCACCATCAATTACTTTTTCTTTGATGTTTAGAATAAATGTACCTGTCGGTTTGAGCACTCTAAGAAATTGTTTACTTCGAGGAAGAAACCATTGAACGTAAGCGTCCGGAGATACTCCACCGTATGATTTTGCTCTACAATCAGCATATGGCGGTGATGTAATAATAAGATCAAAGGAATTATCAGGATAATCTTTCAAAACATCCAAACAATCGCCAATTTTAATTATTGATTCAATAGTTCTCATAAATGAAATAATCGTTTATTAAAAATAACCGTAGATTCTGTGTTCGCTTTATCCTGCAATTTATTAATGGCTATCATATTCCGAGGTCTATCGCTAGCCCGTTTGTTTTGTAGAAAATTATCTCAAGGATTTGAGGTCAACAATTTCAAGAACTCTTTGAAGTCTCGCGGAAACTCGATCATGCCCGAACATAACCTTTCTCATAAACTCGATGGCTTCCAGTCTTTCGACAGTGCTACGGTTAAGCCAATCAAATTTATCGTCTGCTTCGTGCAAATTAATTACTTCAAAAACATTTCTGTCAATTTTTTCTTCGATCATTTGTCATCCAAAGGATAGCGATATAAATAAATTACTCTCAATTATTCGATTAATTGTTTAAAATGATAACATATTTTGATTTTTTGTGGAAGTTAAAATCCTGGATTCCGTGTCGCGCTTCGCTTGCACGGAATGACACATGCTACATTTCATGGGCTGTTCAAAAACGTTCAGAGGCAAGGCGCGCAAAAACCGGAGCGCGAGGCGTATATCTTATACGTTGAGCGTTACGATTTGCGGCGCAACGCAGCATATGAGCGTTTGTGAGCAGCCCATCAATCTACTTCATTTCCATGCAGAACTTGTCTATCGTCTCCGGCGGCGCAATCGGATAATCACCGGTGTAGCAGGCAAGGCAGAAACAATCTTTGTTCAGGCCTGTTGCCCTGATCATGCCTTCCACGGAAAGGTAATGAATGGAATCCAGGCCGATGAAATCGGCAATGGCTTTTTCGTTTTCTTTTTTCGCCGCGAGGAGCTCTCCTTTGGAGGAAAAATCAATACCGTACGGACAGGGATAAACCGTCGGTGGGCAGCTGACCGCCATATGCAGTTCTTTTATTCCGATGCTGCGCAGATTCTTTACGCGGTTGCGGCTGGTTGTGCCGCGAATAATGGAATCCTCCACAATCATTACTTTTTTACCCTCAAGAATGGCTCTGACCGGATTCAACTTTACCCTGACACCGAAATCGCGCATGGGCTGCGATGGCTGAATAAAAGTACGTCCGATATAGTGGTTGCGAATCATGCCCATTTCAAAAGGATAGCCGCTTTCTTCCGCGTAACCAAGGGCGGCATAAACACCCGAATCAGGAAAGGGCATGACAAGATCCGCCTCCGGTTTGTATTCACGAGCCAGTTCATGTCCCAGACGCTTGCGGCACATATAAACATTCTGACGGAAAATCTGGCTGTCAGGACGGGCAAAATAAATCAACTCAAAAATGCAGTGACAATGCTTAATTTCCGGGAAAGGATGGATGCTTCTGACTCCCTTTGAGTCTATAATCAAAACTTCGCCGGGTTCTACATCGCGCACATATTCGGCGCCGACCAGATCAAAAGCGCATGTTTCCGAAGCGACAACCCAACTGCCGTTTAGTTTTCCCAGAGCCAGAGGCCGGAAACCACGCGGGTCGCGCGCGGCAATTATCTTATCCCGCGTCATTATGATGAAGCAGTAAGCGCCCTCCAGACGCGAAAGAGCCGCAGCCAATGCTTTTTCCAATCCTTTTTTCATGTGGTGCGCCATCCGATGAACAACTATCTCGCTGTCCATCGTTGATTGAAAAATCGATCCGCTGTCTTCCAGTTCTTTGCGTAATTTCTGCGCGTTAAGAATATTGCCGTTATGCGCCAGCGCGTAATAATCTCCGGCAAAGTGAACTAAAAAAGGCTGGGCATTGGAGATGGTGGAAGAACCGGTGGTAGAATAGCGAACATGGCCGATGGCCAACCTGCCGGGAAGTTTTTGCAGGTGCTTTTCCTTGAATACCTCGGCGGCCAGGCCCATGCCTTTGTGTTCCCAGACGTTGCAGCCGTCGGAACTGACAATGCCTGCTGATTCCTGACCGCGATGCTGAAGAGCAAAAAGCCCGTAGAAAGCCACGCGCGAAGCTTCTTCATGATCGTAAATGGCGAAAATGCCGCATTCTTCGCGCGGACGTTTAAACTCTTCCTGCTGTTCTTCAAATAAGGATGACATCTAGCCTCTCTTTAGCCCGCCTATGCGGATGTATTAAAATTAATTATCTCTAAAAATATCACTTCAAGTGACGAAATATTTCAATTATATATACGGCCTTGTAAAAAGCTCCAGAGGCAAGGCGCGCAAAGCATTTGGAGTGAGACGTACTTTTTGTGTACGTCGCAACGACAACTGATGCAGCGCAACGCAGCATATGGACTTTTTACGAGGTCGTCACTTTTGATATTCCTGCAGTGAACATACCTGCCAATCATCTTCTTTTATCGCCGCTACCGCTTCACACAATGCGCGCGCACCGGCAATGGTCGTGGTGTAGAGAATATTATAAGTAAGCGCTCCTCTTCTTATGTGATAAGCGTCCCGCGATGATGTACGTCCGATGCTGGTATTAATCACCATCTGGATGTCTCCGTTTTTAATGAAGTCCACAATATGCGGCCGCCCCTCGCTTAATTTGAAAACAACCCCGGCGCCAATGCCGTGCTCCACCAGGTACAGGGCTGTGCCTTTGGTCGCCAGTATCTTGAAACCCATTTTCTGAAAAGTTTTGGCTATCGTTACAATCTTATCTTTGTGAGAATCATTGACGCTGATAAAGATAGTGCCCCCCGTCGGCATTTTGAATCCCGCTGCCATTTGCGATTTGGCAAAAGCCAGACCGAAAGACCGGTCTATGCCCATGACTTCACCGGTGGATTTCATCTCCGGCCCCAGCAGGATATCCACATCAGGAAAACGGTTGAACGGAAAAACAGCTTCTTTAACGGAAATATGCTTAGGCCGAGGCGCTTTAGTAAAACCAAGGTCCTTTAAAGTTTTACCCAACATGACCTTGGTGGCAAGTTTTGCCAGCGGCACGCCGATGGCTTTGCTGACAAAAGGAATGGTTCTGGATGCGCGGGGATTGACTTCCAGCACGTATAATTTGCCGTTCTTGATGGCGTACTGAATATTCATCAGCCCGACAACATTTAATTCCTGTGCCAGCATTTTTGTCTGCTTTTTAATCAGATCCAGAAGAGGAGCGGAAATGGTCATGGGCGGCAGAATGCAGGCGCTGTCGCCCGAATGGATTCCTGCTTCTTCAATATGCTCCATGATGCCGGCCACAATTGTCGTCTGGCCGTCGCTGATCGCGTCCACATCTATTTCTATGGCGTCCTCTAAAAATTTATCAATAAGAATGGGATGCCCGGGAGAAACAAGAAGGGCTTTGCCCATAAAGCCGCGTAAAGTTTCCGCGTCATAGACAATTTCCATAGAACGGCCACCCAATACATAGGAGGGGCGCACCAGCACCGGATAGCCAATGCGTTCGGCTGCCACAAGCGCTTTTTCCGCATCCATTGCCGTGTCATTATCCGGCTGGTTAAGTTTTAATTTGGTGACGATTTCCTGAAAGCGGTCTCGATTCTCCGCGCGGTCAATGGAATCGGGAGATGTTCCCATTATTTTTATTCCGGCCGCTTCCAATCCTTTGGCTAGATTAAGAGGCGTCTGGCCGCCGAACTGCGCGATTACTCCCTCGGGTTTTTCTGTTTGCAAAATATGTAAAACGTCTTCCAGCGTTACCGGTTCGAAAAACAACTTGTCGGATGTATCGTAATCGGTGCTGACTGTTTCAGGATTGGAATTAATCATGATGCTTTCCACGCCCTCTTCGCGCAAAGCAAACGAAGCATGAACACAACAGTAATCAAATTCTATTCCCTGTCCGATGCGGTTGGGACCGCCGCCGATAATCGCGACTTTTCTTTTCGTCGAAGGCCTGGTTTCGTTTTCCGTTTCATAGGTGGAATAATAATAAGGAGTGTAGGCTTCAAATTCCGCAGCGCAGGTATCAACAAGTTTATATACCGGAATAATTTTTTCTTTTTCGCGCCACTGGCGAATCTCCGTCTCCGTCATTTTCCAAAAAGTTGCCAGCGCCCTGTCGGCAAAGCCCATTTTTTTGGCAGCTTGGAGCAACTCCACGGACGGAACGGAATTTTTCAACTCATCTTCGGCATCCACAATTTCTTTGACCTGATGCAAAAACCAGGGATCTATTTTTGTTAATTGATAGAGTTCGTCTATCGACATTCCACCTTGCATCGCCGTGGCAATGTAGAAAAGCCGCAACGAATTGGGTTTGATCAATTTGCTTTTAAGAAATTCTTTTTTATCTTTCAAATCCTCCGGCAGAGACTGGCCAAGACTGAAACGCCCGATTTCCAGAGAACGAATCGCCTTTTGCAGGGACTCTTTGAAAGTGCGGCCGATAGCCATGGTCTCGCCGACGGATTTCATGGAAGTAGTTAAAAAATCTTCCGCCTGCGGAAATTTTTCAAACGTCCAGCGGGGAATTTTCACGACGCAATAATCTATTGCCGGCTCAAAAGCGGCCATCGTCTCGCGGGTAATGTCGTTGGGGATTTCGTCCAGTGTGTAGCCGACGGCAAGTTTCGCGGCAATTTTGGCAATGGGAAAGCCTGTGGCTTTCGAGGCCAGCGCCGATGATCGCGAGACACGGGGATTCATTTCGACGACAATCATTTCGCCAGTTTGAGGATGCACGGCAAACTGAACGTTGGAACCGCCTGTCTCCACGCCAATTTCGCGCATGATAGCAATGGCGGCATCCCGCATGATTTGATATTCCTTGTCCGTCAGCGTTTGCGCGGGCGCGACGGTAATGGATTCGCCGGTATGCACACCCATCGCGTCGAAGTTTTCGATGGAACAAATGATGACAACATTATCAGCCTTGTCGCGCATTACTTCCAGTTCGTATTCTTTCCAGCCCAGAACCGATTCCTCGATCATGACCTCCGAAATCATGCTGGCATCCAAACCGCCTTTGGCTACGTCCATTAATTCTTCACGGTTATAAGCGACGCCACTGCCCGTTCCTCCCAGGGTAAAGGAAGGACGAATAATAAGGGGAAAGCCGATTTCATCGGCAATCTTTAAAACATCGCTCATGGAATGGGCAAAGCCGCTCTGGGGCACACGCAGACCTATTTTTTCTATCGCATGACGGAATTTTTCTCTGTCTTCCGCTTTATGAATAACATCGAGTGACGCGCCGATCATTTCCACCTTGTATTTTTTCAGAACGCCGCTTTCAGCCAGCGCCACGGCCGTGTTCAATCCTGTTTGTCCGCCTAACGTGGGAAGCAGAGCGTCCGGCCGCTCACGGGCGATAATTTTTTCCACCGCTTCCGGTGTAATGGGTTCGATGTAGGTTCTATTTGCCGTTTCCGGATCGGTCATAATTGTAGCCGGATTACTATTGATTAATACAACCTCGTAACCTTCTTCGCGTAGAGCTTTGCAGGCCTGGGTTCCGGAATAATCAAATTCACAGGCCTGACTGATAATGATCGGACCGGACCCGATAAGCAGAATTTTCTTTATGTCTTTGCGTTTAGGCACTTAATTTACTCTTTTATTCCCATTCGATCGTGCCGGGTGGTTTGGAGCTGATGTCGTAAACAACGCGGTTGATGCCGGACACTTCGTTAATGATCCGCGTCGAAATGCGGGCCAGCAAATCCTGAGGCAGGCGAGCCCAGTCTGCCGTCATGGCATCGTCGCTGGTAACAGCGCGAATGGCCACAATGTTTTCATAAGTGCGCTGATCGCCCATAATGCCTACGCTCTTGAGCGGCAGCAAAATGGTAAACGACTGCCACAATTTATAATACAAATTCGCAGTGCGGATTTCCTCAAGCAGAAGGGTGTCGGCTTTACGCAATACCGACAAACGCTGTGCGGTTACTTCGCCGATAATGCGAATAGCCAGGCCCGGCCCCGGAAAAGGCTGTCGCCAGACAACGTCATCGGCCAATCCCAGTTCTTTTCCCAAAAGCCGCACTTCATCCTTGAACAGGTGTTTGAGCGGCTCGACCAACTTCAGGTTCATTTTCTTCGGCAGGCCGCCGACATTATGATGCGATTTGATCACTGCGCTGGGACCGCCAAATGCTGAGCGCGATTCAATCAGGTCGGGATAAAGAGTGCCCTGCGCTAAAAATTTAACGCCTTTAATTTTGCGAGCTTCTGTGTCAAAAACTTCAATGAAGGTGCGGCCGATGATTTTTCGTTTCCTCTCCGGATCGGTCACGCCTTTTAATTTCTTAAGAAATATTTTCCCCGCCCGCGCGAACCGCAGATTGATTTGCAGATTTTTTTTGAACATTTTGATAACATGTTCGGCTTCACCCGCTCTCAGCACGCCGTTATCGACAAAAACACAGGTTAGTTGTTTGCCGATAGCTCTGTGCAGCAAAACGGCGGCTACAGAAGAATCGACTCCGCCGGAAAGACCCAGAATTACTTTTTCTGTGCCCACCTGCCGGCGGATTTCTTCGACAGCATTGGTGACAAAAGATTTCATCGACCAGGATTTTTTACACCGGCAAATATCAAACAGGAAGTTTGCCAATATCTTTTTGCCTTCTTTGGTATGAACAACTTCCGGGTGAAATTGCAGCCCGTAAAAATTTCGCTGGACATCTTCGGCCGCCGCAACCGGTGTATTGGCAGTATATGCGGTAATTACAAAACCGGCGGGCAGTGCGCCTATGGAATCACCGTGGCTCATCCAGCACTGGGTTTTTTTAGTCACGCCTTTTAAAACACCTTTTTGCTTTGTGACCAGCAACTCGGCAAAACCGTATTCGCGCTTTTTGGAACCGATTACTTTTCCGCCCAGCGAATCCACCATATATTGCAGACCGTAGCAGATACCCAGAACAGGAATACCCAAATCAAAGATCTTTTTATCAACTCGAGGCGCTCCTTGGCTGTAAATGCTCGCCGGGCCACCGGATAAAATTATTCCCTCGGGTTTAAGTTCTTTGATTGTGTCAATGGAAAGGCCAGGTGGTTCAATCTGGCAGTAAACATGATTTTCTCTTACCCGCCGGGCTATTAACTGATTATATTGCGAACCGAAATCAATAATCAGAATCACTTTGTTTTCCCCTTTTCCTTTTTCATTATTTTAACAAACTGTAAAAACAAATATTCTGTATCGTGCGGCCCCGGAGCAGCTTCCGGGTGATACTGCACGCTAAACGCCTGCGGCATCCGCATTCCTTCGGATGTATTGTCATTCAAATTATGACAGGTTTTTTTCGCTTTCTTATCCACTGATTCCGGTACAACGACAAATCCGTGATTTTGAGAGGTAATTTCAACTCTGCCCGTATCGACATTTTTTACCGGCTGATTAATACCGTGATGGCCGAACTTTAACTTGCAAGTTTTGCCGCCAATTGCCTGACCGATAATCTGATGCCCGAGACAGATACCGAATACAGGAACCTGGCCTATTACCGTGCGGGCAGTATCTACTATATAAGGCAGAGCTGCCGGATCACCGGGACCATTGGAAAGCAATACGCCATCGGGTTTTAATGCCAGAATATCTTTACCGGAAGAAGAGGCCGGCAAAACCAGCACTTCACAGCCGTTATTTTCCAAGAGCCGCAAAATGTTATATTTAACGCCGCAATCGAGAACAACAACGCGCAATTTTTTAACCGGTTTTCTGGAAGGAAGGCCCGCATGAGGAGCGCCTTTTTCCCATAAATAGGGCTTGAGACAGGTAACTTCACGGACTAAATCCCGTCCAACAAGACCGGGGTAAGCTTGCGCCTGCGCGAGAAGCGATGGAACATCATTGCTCTGAGTGGAAAGTATTCCCTTCATGGAGCCGGAAAGTCTTAAGCGGCGGGTTAACGCACGGGTATCGATTCCTTCAATGCCGATTTTTCCGTAATTTTCCAGAAACAATTTTAAACTTCGTTTCATCCGCCAGTTGCTGGGATTAGACTGATATTCTTTGACAATAAAACCTTCGAGATGGATGCCCGCCGATTCCATATCCTCGTCATTGATTCCGTAATTGCCCACGAGAGGATAGGTCATGGTAACGATCTGGCCTTTATAGGAGGGGTCGGTAATAACTTCCTGATAACCGGTCATGCCCGTGTTGAAAACGACTTCGCCCATAGTTTCGCCGTTTCCGGCAAAGGCAGAGCCTTCAAAAACACTGCCATCTTCCAAAACCAGTAAAGCTTTTCTTTTTTGATTCAACAGCGGCATTAAATTTTGCCTCCCGGCAAAAAATGGCGCGAAAGAGAAGGGTGTTGACTGCTTACATACGTTGAAATGGACATGGGATATTTCCTTATGCTAATCTCTCAAGTACGGAGTGTCTAGCTTTTTTCCCCTGCCTCGTCAATCTTAAAGATAAGGGCCGGCATGCCCCGGCCGGCCCTTATCTTTTTTCACTGTCCTTTAACTGATGAATAGCATCTCCCAGAACTTCGGCAAAGGCCACAATTCGTCATCAACCAAATTCTCCAACTCATCAACGCTCTCACGAAGTTCATCCATTTTAGGTTTAATTTTACCGCACAGCGCGTCTGCTTTCTTTGCTTCATCATGAATGGCATTGGCTGCGTCCACCTTGGCCATAATTTCTTTGTTGACCGAATAAATATTATTAACCAGATCAACGACTTTCTTTAAAATTTCTGTTTCAGCGGAAACAACCGCCGCATTGCCCAGTGCCTCTCTGGTGGAGAGGATCGCCTTCGCGAGCATTTTTTGATAAGCAGCCGCTGCCGGAATCACCTGATTCAGGCAAATATTATTGAGGCATTTGACTTCTATTTCCAAGTCCTTAATATATTTCTCCAGATAAATAACATACCGGGATTGCAGTTCAACCTTGGAAAGGACCTTATATTTATCAAAAAGATTCAGAGCTCTGTCTGTAACCAGCGCTTTTAAGGACACAGGGGTTGTTTTGTAATTCGGCAATCCTCTTTTGCCAGCCTCGATCTCCCATTCTTTGGTATAGTTATCGCCATTGAATAATACAGGCGTTATATCTTTAATTTCGCTTTTCAAAACCTCAACTACAGCCTGATTAATATTTTTGGTGTTTTTAGCTTTAATTTTCTCAGCCAGATAATCGATACTTTCAGCAACTATGGTATTGAGCACCGTAGCGGGGAAGGAAATAGACTGCGATGAACCAACCGCTCTGAACTCAAATTTATTGCCGGTAAAAGCAAACGGCGATGTTCTGTTGCGATCGGTGTTATCCTTGCTTACTATTGGCAGCGATGAAATACCCAGGTCGATAATTTCAGCGTTTGTGGCTTTGTTTACTGTTCCCTTCTCTATATTGGTAAGGATTTTTGTCAGCTGATCGCCCAGAAATACGGATATAATGGCTGGTGGAGCTTCGTTTGCGCCAAGTCTGTGATCATTGGCATAAGTCGCGACAGACGCCCGAAGGATGTCCGCATTTTTATAAACGGCACGAACCGCGGCAATCAGAAATACAAGAAACGTAATGTTTTCATGAGGAGTTTTTCCCGGATTCAACAGATTGTTTCCATTGTTGTCGGCAAGCGCCCAATTAACATGCTTTCCGGAACCATTTATTTTCGCGAAAGGCTTTTCGTGGAGCAGGCAGGCAAGGTTATGCTTTTTAGCTACTGACTTCATGGTATCCATAACTATTTGGTTATGGTCAACTGCCAGATTGGCTTCTTCAAATACAGGAGCCAGTTCGAACTGGGAAGGCGCAACTTCATTATGGCGTGTCTTGGCCGGAATACCAAGTTTAAAGAGTTCCTCTTCCACATCGTGCATATAGGACGATACTCTTTCCTTAATGCTGCCAAAATACTGATCTTCCAACTCCTGACCTTTAGCCGGTGGCGCACCTACAATAGTACGGCCTCCAAGCACAAGATCCTGCCGCTTGAAGAAATAATCCATGTCAATTAAAAAATACTCCTGCTCGGGACCTAAAGTGGCGTGGACCTTTTTGACATTTTTCGCGCCCAGAAGTTTCAGCATATTAACCGCGCTATTACTTACCGCCCTGTTCGATCTGAGTAATGGTGTCTTCTTGTCGAGCGCCTCGCCTGTATAAGAAATAAATGCGGTAGGAATACAAAGTGTTGTCGAAATACCGTTTCTTCTGATAAAGGCCGGGGAAGACATATCCCAGGCAGTATAACCTCTCGCTTCAAATGTCGCGCGAATGCCGCCTGACGGAAAACTGGATGCGTCCGGCTCACCCTGCACCAGTTGTTTTCCGGAAAATCTCTCCACAACTTCACCAATTCCGGAGGGATCGGCAAAGGCATCGTGTTTTTCGGCGGTGATTCCCGTCATTGGTTGAAACCAGTGAGCGAAGTGAGTGGCACCCTTTTCAATAGCCCATTCTTTCATAGCGTGAGCTACGATATCTGCCGTTGCAATATCAAGAATCTTGTCTTCATTGATTGCTTCCATAATTTTTTTATATGCATCTTTCGGCAATTTCTCTTTCATCACTTTATGACTGAAAGTGTCTTCACCATAGTATTCAGATACCGGAACGAATTTTTCCTTTTCGATGATGTAATTCCTTTCCGAGGCAATGACCGGTTTTGATTTTTTCATAATTCCTCCATTTATCTTTCTAAAATATGATTTGCTTAGTGCGAAAAATATGCCATGCTGCATACTGTGAGTACATTATAACAATTTGCAGCCGTTCGTCTACTTTAATGTTGGCAATTATGGGACAAAATCTACTTGATCTTGATTAAGATTTGCTGTAAATTTAGCATGTCAGCATTTAAAGATGGAACAATAATGTATTATAAGTGCAGCAAAAAAACAAATTTGTAACATTATATTTGTTAATGGTTTAAGATTTTATCTTCCAGAATTTAATTTTCTACAAAATTATTCATTTTGTTCTTCCATTATAAGCGGTTCCTTCATTTAGGCTTAGTTATTGGCATTCATTTTGCTGTTAATAATTTCCCGGAAACGTATGTAAACAAAGTTTCATCATTAATATAGTAACGGAAGAGAAAGACAAGACATGAATCTGGCAGAAGAATTCAAGAAAATAGCAGGCGATATAAAAATTATCGTTAAAGAAGAAGAAAAAGAAATGTACAGCCATGATATAGGCGACGTTCCGACAATCATGACTAAAACATTTTTTCAGATACAACCTGATTTTGTCGTCCAGCCTAAAAGCGCCGAAGAGATCAAAAAAGTGCTGGAATTTGCTAATGAAAAAAAAGTGCCGGTTATACCGCGAGGCGCCGCATCATGGGGATTCGGTGGCGTAATCCCGACAAATGGGGGAATAGTTGTTGATTTATCTCCTTTTAGAAAAATTCTCTATCTCAATAAAGGACAGAAAACCGTTACAGTGGAAGCCGGCGCCAGATGGAGCGATATTGACATTCTGGCCAAAAAAGTAGGCCTTTGTCTGATGACTTACCCGTCAAGCAAGTTCTCGACGGTTGCCGGCTGGATTGCCACAGGCGGTTACGGAATCAACAGTTTCCGTTATGGCCACCTGGTCAATCAGATTGTATCCATGACAGTTATAACGCCATCCGGTGAGTCTCAAAAGATTACCCCCAATGATCCTGATTTTGCGTATTTCGTTTCTACGGAAGGCGAGTTTGGAATTATTGTCGAAGTAAACCTGAAACTACGTGATGTTCCTCAGAACTCTTATCCACATCTGTTCTATTTTGAAAACGACAAAGCCGCCTTTGAATTTATTGAAAAATTTGTCAAATCAGAAAACGCAGATGCACCGAAACCTGATACAATTCGTTTCCTTGATGAGAATCATTTAAATGACATCAACGAGATGATGCATTCGAAGGTATTTAAAAAAAGCGCCGCCGTGCTGATGGAATTGGACAACCCTGAAGAAGATAAGAAGTTTTTAAAAGTTATAGAGCAAAACCATAATGTTGAAGAAGCGCCTCGCTATGTTGCCAGTTATTTATGGAATGAGCGGCTTTTCGGCATGAAAACAAAACGACTCGGACCATCGATTCTGAGCAGTGAAAGTATTGTACCCATAGAGTCGGCAGCGGATTTTATTGCCAAAGCAAAAAAACTGGGCGCAAATTTCGGCGTGGAAATATTCATTGATTCTCAGATTATTGATACCAAAATGGCTCTGATCATGACCAATTATCTTTGCGATTCCAGAAGGTATAAATATTTTATCGACTTACCTCTGGCCATGATGCTGATCAAAACGGCTGTTTCCATGGGAGCGGAACCCTATGGATTGGGCATTTGGAATGCGGGCTTTATTAATTATCTGTATAATAGCGAAAAGAAACAAAAACTTCTGGCCTACAAAGCCCAGGTTGATCCGAATAATATTATGAATCCGGGTAAGTTCTTCGGGATTAAATCGAAGTTCTTCAATATTCCGGCTGTTATTTTCCGTCCGTCCATTTTTAACTTTTCCATAAAGCTATTGATTCTGCTGTCACCTGTTATCGGGAAAATCGCGACAAGGCTTCTGGGTGAAGTGAAGAAGGTCGACAGTCTTGATTATGAGTTGACCACTCATGCCTGCGCCAAATGCGGAAACTGCATTGCGGTATGTCCGGCATATCTGGTCACCGGAAATGAAGCAGTTACCGCGAAAGGGAAAATTGCTCTGGCCAAAAAACTTATTGAAGGCAAGCCGGTAACTAAAGAAGAAGCAGAAAACGTATTTATGTGCATGCACTGCAAAGGCTGTGAAGAAATATGCCAAACCAATCTGGAATTGATGATGCTCTGGGATGCACTGGAAAAAAGAGTGGAAGCAAAATTTGGACGACCAGAAGAAAAAATCAGCGAATTTTTGAAAAGGGTTGACGAAAGCAAGGAATATTGGGAAATGGTGGATCGGAATAACTGATGGTCTCAAAAAAAGTAGATTTTTGCTTGTTTTTGTCATTCCCGCGAAGGCGGGAATGACAAGTTGGTGAACTTATTACAAGGGAATCATGGTTAATTCACAAATAATAAAGGAATAATGATCGAAGTTTAATAGATAGAAAGATGAATTAATAATTATGCCAAAAAAATATCACATTCACACTAAAGTAACGCCGCTTAATCTGGATTACGTTTTCAAATTCAGAATTGAACGGGGAGAAAATTGTATCAACTGCGGTAAATGCACCAAAGTGTGCATTTATGAAGCTCATAAACGGGGTAAAGGCGGAGATCCGCGCAAAATGGCCGACCCGAACACGATGGTTTGCCGAAACTGCTTCCGCTGTATTCAGGAATGTCCCCGGGGAGCGCTGGAAAAATCTCTGGATAAAGACTTTCTAAATATCGGCGGTTCCTACTGGAAGTCCGATATGTTCATTACGTTATGGAAGCAGGCGGAGGACGGCAAGGTTCCGGTTACCGGCGCCGGTTATCGCGGTCCTTTTACCGGACCGGGATTCGACAGCATGTGGACCGATATGTCGGAAATCGTCCGCCCGACGCGTGATGGAATCCATGGACGGGAATATATCAGCACATCCGTTGAACTGGGCAGGAAGCTCAATCACCTGACCTTTGATGATTGCGGAAAATTACTGTCGAAAATTCATGATACCATTGATATTCCGATTCCTATCATCTTTGATTTCCCTCAGGATAATTTGAGTCACAATGTGAAAACCGCCATTGTGAGAGCGGCAGCGGAACTCAACACGTGTGTCATATTATCTGCGGATCGTATTGCAGCGGACTTAAAGAAATATACTAAAAACATCATTCCATTAATTCCCCATAAAGAAATTGATAAGCATCAGGCATTGATCAAGAGCGTAAGAATGGTGGCAATTAATTATAATGATGAAGTTTTAAGTACATTGCCTGCATTGCAGGATAAAATTAAGAAAATAAATAATGTGCTTACTATCTTTCGAGTTCCGGCAACAAATGCTGTGGAAACAATTGTTTCCAGCCTGGCGCAAAGCGGCGCGGAGATTATTCATGTCGTGGCCGATTACCGCGGGATGGAGTATGGTTCATCCCGCGCAGACCGGCGTCTGGCCAAGGATATTATCCGGGCCGTTCATCTGAAACTGGTTGAAGACAGAATACGCGATGAAGTTACCATTATTTTCTCCGGCGGAATCGCCATGGCCGAACATGTGCCGAAGGCAATGATCTGCGGCGCTGATTTAACAGCGATCGATCTACCCCTCCTGATCGCGCTGGGCGCCAGATTATATGAAGAACCGGAAAAGATACTGGTATTCCCCGAAGCACTGGAAAAAATTTCCGTGCGCACGATAATGCATCGGATCGTTAATCTCATGGGCGCCTGGCATTCGCAACTTCTGGAGGTCATGGGCGCCATGGGTATCCGTGAAGCGCGGCGTCTGCGCGGTGAAACCGGAAGAGCCATCTTCTTTGATGAAATCGATAATGATACTTTTGGAAAATTATTTAAAAAAAGAGAAACAGCAAAAATATGAAACCATCAACTGTAAAAATTAAAAAAATGCCGTCGCGATTTAAGCATCAGGTGCCCAAGTATAAAGTTACCCGATCCGGCGCCTGCATCAATTGCGGTACCTGCGCCAAATCATGCCCCTACGGAGTGCACGAAAGACAGGAAGGGCACAACAAGATGAGCGTGCCGATTGACTATAAATGCATTGGGCTGGAATGCAAGAACAACGATTTTTATTGTGTGGCGAAATGTCCGCGTCAGGCTTTGAGCATTGCCCTCAATCCCATGTATGAAACGCTCGGCGATTATCGCTGGACAGCAGATATGATTACCGGAACATGGATAATGGCGGAAACAGGATATCCGCCCGAGCGAAAAGATCTGGAATATAATACCGGTAATTCCGGCGGCGGCTTCGACAAGCTTCGTCTCAAGTTTCCGGATAAGCCGTCGAAAATTGACAAGCTGGAAATATCAACGGAAATTCCCTTAAACCGCAGAAATGACGGCCGCGCCAATATTATCATTTCCACTCCTGTCTACGGCGGAGGAATGTCCTTCGGATCGGTCAGTCTGCCGACAATGGTAGCGAAGGCACACAACGCGACGATCTGGAACACCTTCACCTGTACCGGTGAGGGAGGATACCCGGAACTGCTTCAACCTTATAACGACCATGTGATCACTCAGGTGGCGACCGGTTTATTCGGGGTGCGCGAAGAAACAATCCAGCGGGTAAAAATAGTGGAATTCAAATACGCGCAGGGCGCCAAACCCGGCTTGGGCGGGCATCTGCTGGGTGAAAAAAATACGGAAAGCGTCGCCCGGATGCGGGAAGCGGTCAAAGGCACGTCCTTGTTTTCACCTTTTCCTTTTCATTCGGTGTATTCCATTGAAGATCACAAGAAACATATTGACTGGATCAAACAAATGAATCCCAACGCGCTGGTTTCCGTTAAGGTTTCGACACCTAACGATGTGGATATGGTTGCGGTAGGTTCTTACTATGCCGGCGCTCATATCATTCATATCGACGGCGGATATGGCGGCACCGGCGCGGCGCCGGACATTGCCAAAAAGAACATCGCCATGCCCATAGAATATGCCATCATGAAGGTCCATAATTTTTTAAAGGAAGAGGGCGCAAGGGACGCAATGACACTTATTGCTTCAGGGGGCATAAGGACCGCTCATGATTTGGCCAAAGCCATTTGCCTGGGCGCGGATGGCGCGGTGATCGGTACGGCGGAAATGGTTTCTCTGGAATGTGTCCGTTGTGGAAATTGCGAATCCGGACGCGGCTGCGCCCGGGGAATTGCTTCCACCGATTCGGAACTGGCTGATTTGTTTAACGAGGAATGGGCAACGCAGCGCTTAACAAATATGTACCATGCCTGGAATGTCCAGCTTGTGGAAATATTACAAAAGTTCGGCATGAGGAGCGTCAGAGAATTAGTCGGCAGGACGGATCTGCTGGAACATATAGATTACAGCGAATAAAGCGGAGTTTAATCATAATGGACAATGTGGAAAAAATAACTATATCACGCACTGAAATTTGCAGTCAGGTGCCGCCTTTGAGTTTGAATACCGAAGAAGAAGGGGGCTGCGGAGTAACGGGGTTTATCAGTTCTATTCCTGTAACGGGAAAGAACATCTTCGAGCCGTCAGCCCAGATGCACAACAGAGGCAACGGAAAAGGCGGTGGTATTGGAGCTGTCGGGTTTGTTCCCGAAGCAATGGGTGTATCCCGGCAGATTTTGCGTGATGATTATATGCTGCACATCGCTCTTCTTGATGAAAGTGTTTGTACCGAAATCGAAGATCAATACATCAAGCCATACTTCAAAATTGATAAATCGGAAAAGCTTGCGACTATTGATGATCACCGCAGTATCGGATTGGATGTCCGGCCGCCGGATGTTATGCGCTATTTTGTGCGTGTGAAGGACAATGTACTCGATAAGTTCATTTCCGATAACAAATTTTCATCCATGGATCGACGTGATGCCGAAGATGAATTTCTCTATCAGAACAGCTTTAAAATCAACTCGCACTATTACGCATCACTTGGTGAAAAGAAGGCTTTTGTCATGTCGCACGGCAGGAACATGATGATCCTGAAAATCGTGGGATATGCGGAAAACGTAGTTAAATATTATAAATTGGATGACTTCAAAGCGCATGCGTGGCTGGCCCACCAGCGCTATCCGACACGCGGACGTGTCTGGCATCCGGGTGGCTGCCATCCGTTTTCCGCGCTTAATGAGGCATTGGTGCATAACGGCGACTTTGCCAATTATCAGGCCGTGAGTGAGTATCTTAAGCAGCGCAATTATTACCCGCTGTTTTTGACCGATACGGAAGAAGCGGCACTGCTCTGGGATTTGTGGAGCAGAGTCTATAAATATCCGCTGGAGTACCTGATTGAAGCCATGGCCCCGACTTCGGAAATGGACTTTGATATGCTGCCTGCCGATAAGCAGGCGTTGTATAAAGCCATTCAGACCCATCATGTAGGCTCTTCACCGGATGGACCGTGGTTCTTTATCATTGCGCGCAATGACGTTAAAAATGATCAGTTCCAGTTGATCGGTATTACGGATACGGCTATGCTGCGCCCTCAGGTTTTCGCCCTGCAGGAAGGCGAAGTCCAGATTGGTCTGATTTGTTCGGAAAAACAGGCCATTGATGCGACTTTAATCTCACTTACGCGGGAAGATCCCCGCTTCGGGCCTATTGCCGACAAATACTGGAACGCCCGCGGCGGCAGCTATACAGATGGCGGCTCATTTATTTTCAGCCTGAAAGATACCACAGAAGGCATGAAACTAATTTGTACCGACAAATTCGGAAAGGTCATTAAAACTCCCAAAGGAAAAGCCACCTGTGATGTAGCGAAAAAAATAACGGCTATAGAAGACTACAAGCCCGTATCAGATAAAATTGATTCTTTATTTGCCGAAAATGATTATTCAGCCGCTGCCGATAAAATATTTGCCTATGTGAAGGATAGTATTGTCAGCTTTAATCCTGATCAACTCAGATTCTGCATTGAAGCGATAAAAGATCATGCTCTGAAAAATGATGATTCCAAGCATACGGCTATCCGCGCGTTAACGCTTTTGAATGATCGTAGATTCAATACCGGAACGATAAAAAGAAGTTCTTTGCAGCATATCCTTAAAATAGCTCTGGATGAAATATTTGACACAACGCCTTCGATCACAAAAATGTCCAATTCCCGTTTCAGCCGGATTAATTTTGCCTGCCGCGACCAACTGCGCGCTCCGAAAAATAACGAGAAATTTCTGATTATTGATGCTGAAAAGTTTGAACCGGAAGGCAACGATTGCGACGCCGTAATGATTGTTAAAGCCTTTAAACTCGGATGGAAACATTTCATTGTGTACAAATATCGCGGTCAGCGTTTTACCGGTTGCGGTTTCGGTCCGGCCACAAAAGATGTCAGGATTGATATTTACGGGGCGTCGGGTGACTATGTTGCCTCAGGCATTGACGGCATGGAAATTTATATTCATGGCAACGCTCAGGATCAGCTCTGCCAGATTATGAAAGAAGGAAAACTCGTTGTGTTCGGCGATGTCGGCCAGACCTTTATGTACGGAGCCAAAGGCGGAAGCGCTTATATCATGGGCAATGCGGCAGGCCGTCCTTTAATTAATGCCGTGGGCAGACCGCGGGTGGTTATAAACGGCACCGCACTGGATTATCTTGCCGAATCCTTTATGGCCGGCGATCCGCTCAACGGCGGAGGTTTTGTAATTCTCAACGGCATCGGTTTTGACGATGAAGACGGTTCGATTTATGAATACGACACACCCTATCCCGGTTCGAATATATTTTCTCTGGCTTCAGGCGGCGCGATTTATGTCCGTGATCCGCATGAAAAACTTGTTGATGAGCAGCTCAACGGTGGAGAGTTTGTCGATATTACCGACGCAGACTGGAAACTGATAGAACCTTATCTGGAAGAAAACGAAAAGCTTTTCGGCATTACCATCGAAAGGCTACTCACAATCGACGGCAATAAAAAGACTCCTCAGGAAATTTACAGAAAGATAAGGCCGATAAAAGCAACCGCCGCTAAAAAAGACGACGATGGGTTAGAAGAATAAACAGAAATTTGGAGGGTTGTTAAAAACCCTATATTCCGGGGCTGTTCAAAAGCTTGTCCCGTACTTGATACGGGATCACAGGTGCAAGGCGCGCAAAAACTGAACCGCGAGGCGTATATAAATATACGTTGAGCGGTGCGGTTTGCAGCGCAATCCCGATTTTATCGGGACAGATGAGCGTTTTTCAACAGCCCAATTGAAGGTGCTTTAATGGTTAACATAGCCAGCGTCAGTACAGGCATTACAGGATTGGATAAAACTCTTAATTACCTGCAAATGGGTGATAATGTTGTTTTTCAAGTCGAAAATATTGAAGACTACAAAACTTTTGTAACTCCCTATGTAAATACGGCACTGGAAAAAGGACGGCGCATTGTTTATATGCGTTTTGCTAAACACCCGCCGCTTATAGATACCACCGGAAAAGTTACTATTTACAAACTTAATGCTGATATCGGTTTTGAATCCTTTTCTACGCAGGTTCATTATATCATCCGGCAGGAAGGGCGCGATGTTTTTTATGTCTTCGATTGTCTGTCGGATCTGCTTTTAACCTGGGCGACCGACCTGATGATCGGCAACTTTTTTGTGATTACCTGCCCTTACCTTTTTGAATTAAATACTGTTGCTTATTTCTCCATCCTGCGCAACCGGCATTCTTTTAAAACCATTGCCCGCATCAGAGAAACTACTCAGGTGCTGCTGGATATCTATAACCATCAGGGTAAACTTTGTATCCACCCTATTAAAGCATGGCAGCGCTATTCACCGACGATGTTTCTTCCGCACATGATGGAAAAAGACGAATTCGTCCCCATTACGAACAGCGCCGATGCCACAAATTTATTTTCCTATCTTAATCAGGCCAGCGACTCCAACGCCGAAAGAAATCTGGATTATTGGGATCGCCTGTTCATGCAGGCCAGAGACATACTGGAAAACCCGAAGGACATCAAAGAAAAACAGAAAATGGTAGAGCAGCTTTCCCGTGTCTTGATCGGCAGAGAGAAAAGAATGCTGGCTCTGATCAAAGAATTTTTTACTCTGGAAGATCTTCTCGAAGTTAAAGACAGGCTCATTGGAACAGGTTTCATCGGCGGCAAATCCGCCGGTATGCTTCTGGCCCGCAATATTTTGCGAAAAGACTCTTCTGTAAAATGGTCCGAACATCTCGAATTGCACGACTCGTTTTATATCGGATCGGATGTCTTTTATTCTTATATGGTGCAAAACGGCTGGTGGCGTGAACTCATGGCTCATAAAACCAAAGAGAGCTATTTTGAGAGCGCCCGTGAATTAAAAGACAAAATGTTAAAAGGCGTTTTTCCTGAAGAAGTACGGGAAAGATTTTTATTAATGCTGGAATATTACGGACAATCACCGATTATCGTACGCTCCAGCTCTCTTCTGGAAGATGCGTTCGGCAATGCTTTTGCCGGAAAATATGAAAGCTATTTTTGCGCCAATCAGGGAACTCCGGAAGAACGTTATGAGCATTTTGAAGAAGCAGTAAGAAAAATTTTCGCCAGTACAATGAATGTAGATGCCCTTACTTATCGTTTACAGAGGGGTCTTGATCAGCAGGATGAGCAGATGGCTCTCTTGGTACAGCGCGTTTCCGGTTCTTCCCGTAAACATTATTTCTTTCCCGAATTGGCCGGTGTCGGTTTGTCTTATAACACCTTTGTCTGGCGCAAAGGAATGAACCCCAAAGCGGGAATGCTCAGGCTTGTTTTCGGACTGGGCACAAGGGCTGTAAACCGTATGGAAAATGATTATCCCCGCATTGTAGCCTTGGATGAACCTCTGGTTAAGCCTTATGCTAAACCGGAAGATGCGGCGCGTTTTTCCCAGCATTGTGTTGATGTCTTAAACCTGGAAGAAAATAGTTTTGAGTCATTATCCGTGGACGAAGCGCTCAACGATAATTTAGACGCACGACTGGACATTATTGGCACTCGCGATATTGAGGCCAGTGAAAGGATGAGGGCGTTAGGAAAACAAAGGGATGTGTGGATACTAACTTTCGATGACCTGCTTGCAAAAACAGAATTTACGGAACTGATGTCCATAATGCTCAAGAGATTGGAATCAATCTATCATTATCCCGTGGATATTGAATTTACCGTAAACTTCAACGCCGATGGGAAGATGCAAATCAATCTCTTACAATGCCGGCCGTTTCAGACAAAAGGTCTGTCCAGCCGTGTGGAAATTCCTGAAAAAATTAAAAAAAGTAAAATATTGCTTAAACAGGAAGGCAACTTTATGGGCGGCAGTGTTCACGAGAATATTGCGCGAATCATTTATATCGACCCGCAGGGTTACGCCAAGCTTCCTTTGTCTGAAAAATACAATGTTGCCCGCTTGGTGGGAAAGCTCAATAAGACAATAAAAGATCGGGCCGAGATGCCGACGATTCTATTCGGGCCAGGCCGGTGGGGCACAACAACACCGGCCATGGGCGTACCGGTGACTTTTTCCGAAATCAACAACATCGCCGCCATTGCGGAAATAGCATACAAGGAAGGAAGTTTGATTCCCGATTTATCTTTCGGCACCCACTTTTTTCAGGACATGGTGGAAATGAATATTTTTTACATGGCCATTTATCCGGGAAACGAAAAAGTTATCTTCAACACTTCAGTTATGGAATCTATGCCCAACATCACAGGAAAGCTTGTGCCGGAGGATCGCCAGTATGAGAATGTTGTTCAAGTCTATGATGTTAAAGAAAAGAAATTAATCTTGCTTTCCGATATTGTAGCACAGGAAATGGTTTGCTTCTTCAGCTAAGACGCAGAGTCACTAACCTCTTTATTCTTCTTACGGAAAAATTTCGGATCAATTCCCAATTTATTAATTTTGTATTGAATAATTCGCTTGGTAGTCCCCAACATTTTCGCGGCCTTTGTTTGATTGCCGCCGGTTGCTTCCAGCGTATCAATAATTAAAGATCTTTCCTGAGCTTCAACAACAGAAGATAATTTACTGTGCTCCTTTTTCTCCGCTTTAGATTCTTTAACCTGCAAAGAGGGCGGAAGATGGGCACAATCGATAGTATCGGTCTTGGATAATAATACAGCTCTTTCGATGCAGTTTTCCAGCTCACGCACATTGCCCGGCCATTTATGGGACAAGAATACTTCTATTGCCGCGGTGGAGATTCTTTTAACATTTTTGTTCATCTCCTTGCTGTATTTCAAAATAAAATGATCTGCCAGGAGTATAATATCGCTGCCTCTTTCGCGTAAAGACGGTAAATATATGGGAAACACATTCAAACGATAAAACAAATCGGCGCGAAACCGTTCCGCTATAATATCCTGTTCCAAATCTCTGTTGGTTGCCGCGATAATTCGCACATTAACGTTGACAACCCTGGAAGAGCCCAGTGGCTGAAATCTCTTTTCCTGCAAAACGCGCAAAAGTTTTACCTGAGCGGCAGCGGAAAGCTCACCTACTTCATCCAGAAAAATTGTTCCTCCGTTGGCCTCTTCAAAACGTCCCCGGCGTTGCTGCAGCGCGCCGGTAAATGCCCCCCTTTCGTGACCGAAAAGCTCGCTTTCAATCAAAGTATCGGGAATTGCCGCGCAATTAACCTGTACCATTGGCCCTTTGCGCCGGGAAGAGTTCATGTGGATCGCTCTGGCGATTAACTCCTTGCCTGTCCCCGTTTCACCGGTAATTAAAACTGTTGTATTGGAATCGGCTACCTGGGCAACCAAACCGAAAACTTCCTGCATTGGTTTGGAATGACCGATAATATCTACAGAAGGCGGTCTCTCGCTGCCGACAATTTTTTTCAGCCGTTTATTTTCCTCTTCCAAAGCTCTGATGTGCACGAATTTGGCCGTTAATTCCGCTACGGCGGAAAGCATAGCCAGTTCTTTATCCAAACTTTCTACTTCACGCGCAACCTTGTCGGCGGATAAAACGCCAACAACATGGTCATCATAAATAATGGGAACACAAAGAAAGGCCAGTTCCGACCTGTTTAAGTTACGCCGGGCACCGGTGCGGTCTAAAAAATGAGCGGAATGTCCCAGATTAGCCACGGCCATTGGACGCCCAGTCTGAGCGACTTCTCCGGTAATCCCTTCTCCGGGCTTGTATGTTACATCCAGCCCTTCTATATTTACATCATGAGCAATATCCAGCCAAATTTCATTCTTATCGCGGTCAAAGAGAGATATCATTCCCCGCTGCATTCCCAGACGCGAACTCATCTCGTGCAGAATTTGTTCCAATTCATCACGCAAATCTGTGGGCTGAGCTAAAATTTTAGCTATCGCGTGTAGCGCGGCAAGTTCTTCATAACTATGAATACTCAATTTGTGATCATTCTCCAAAAAATACTTTTTTGTACTTTTGTTCATTGCAGGTTTAGCCAACCTTTAAAGTATTTTGTAACAAAATTGTGCCAATATCAATCTTTTTTTAACCTTCCTGAGATAAATGTGCAAAGAACAAGCCAATTATGAGTTTTTCTGACAATTATGACGAAAAGTACAAGTTCGTAAACCATGTAAAGCTCCACTCGGCAATTTCACCACTTCTTCAGCCGGAGGCTCTACTTATTATGTTTTGACAAAATAACAAAAGTTAGTTGAAAAAATTTAATAATCTCTTTAGAAAGGCTATACCAATGGGAAAGGAATTCAGATGATTTCAAAGAGAGCTGAATCATTTACATCTTTCATTGTCATGGATATCATGGCGAAAACCGAGGAATTGGAGCGCAAAGGCGAACATGTTGTCCATCTGGAAGTAGGCGAACCTGATTTCCCCACACCGAAAGTTATCACACGAGCGGCAATCCAGGCTCTACACAATAACAAAATTCGCTATACTCACGCCCTTGGTCTTCTGGAACTAAGACAAGCCATCTGCGATTTCTATCTTAAAGAATATGGCGTTAATATTACACCTGATCAGATATTGGTCTCCACGGGAACTTCACCCGCGCTCTTGTTCGCGATGCTGGCCATTTTAGATCATGGCGACGAGGTAATTATTTCCAACCCTCGTTACCCCTGCTATCAGAACTTTATTCTCGCGGCCGGCGGCAAAACTAAAGAAGTTAAAACTTACCCGGAAGACGGATTTCAGTACCGTCCTAAAGACATAAAAAAGAAACTATCTGCAAAAACAAAAGCTATTCTGATTAATTCGCCTTCCAATCCCACCGGCATGGTGATGACGGAGGACCAATTGCAGAGTGTCGCGCAATTTGAAAAGCAGTATATTATTTCCGACGAGATTTATCATGGCCTCGTCTACAAAGATCGCGCTCACTCCATTTTGGAATTTACGGACAAGGCTTTTGTTATTAACGGGTTTTCCAAATTATACGCAATGACCGGATGGCGTCTGGGTTACTGCATTTTTCCCAAAGAGTTTTCCAAAGTGATGCAGCGGATTCATCAGAATTTTATGATCTCCGCTAACGGCTTTATTCAATGGGCCGGGATTGCCGCCTTAACCAAGGCTAAAAAAGATGTGGCTAAAATGGTCAATACTTATGATGAACGCCGCCGGTATATGCTGACTCGATTACAAGACATGGGTTTTGTCATCCATGTCGAGCCGACCGGCGCTTTTTATGTATTCGCTGACGCCCGGCGTTTTTGCAAAGATTCTTACAAGGAAGCATTTCGTATTACCGAACAGGCAAAAGTCGGTGTCTCGCCCGGCATTGATTTCGGCAGCGGCGGCGAAGGATTTTTGCGCTTCTCCTACGCCAATTCACTGGAAAACATCAAAGAAGGATTAAATCGCCTGGAAAGATATCTGAATAAATAATCCTTGCTATTTAATAATAATACCTGTACAAGCCTCACCAGTGATCGCGATAGTTATTTGCCTCCCATCCTTTCTACGTCAGAAATTTCGGCAGGAAAATCCGGCTAATCGTAACCGAATCCAATTTTAGAGCCATGTATGCGGCCTGTTTTCAGGCTCCCAATCATGACACACAGCGGTGTGTTCTCAACAACCGCAACGACTAGACCTGGGTTCAACTGTCACAAATACTGAAAGAAAAAGGAAAAAAGAAAGAAATGAGTTTTGAGAAGTTTGAGTTACACGCGAAAATAATGGCCTGCGTGCAAGCGGCTGGCTATAAAGTACCAACACCAATCCAATTACAATCAATCCCGCCGATTATGGAAGGCCGCGATGTTATGGGGCTGGCCCAGACCGGAACGGGAAAAACAGCAGCTTTTGTGTTGCCGATTCTGCAACGTCTGATGCAGGGTTCGCGCGGTTATGTCCGCGCGTTGATTATTGCGCCGACACGAGAGTTAAGCGAGCAGACCCATAAAGCTATCGGGCAACTGGGACGCAGAACGAATGTGCGCAGCGCATCCATTTATGGCGGCGTAAATATCAATGGTCAAATCAATAAGCTGCGAAATAATGTGGAGATCATTTCCGCCTGTCCGGGCCGCTTACTGGACCACATCGACCGCGGCACCGTGGATTTATCCAGGGTAGAAGTCCTGGTCCTCGATGAGGCAGATCACATGTTTGATATGGGCTTTTTGCCGGACATCAGAAAAATCGTGAAGCACCTTCCCGCAAAACGTCAGACATTGCTGTTTTCCGCGACTATGCCCGAGGACATCCGCTCACTCGCCAATGATTTATTGATAAATCCGGTGAACATTAAAATCGGCCACTCAGCGCCAGTCGAAACCGTTTCCCATAAATTTTACCCGGTACAAATGGACACTAAAACAGCTCTGTTGAAAGATATTCTTGATAAAACAGAAATGGATTCCGTTCTTGTTTTTACAAGGACAAAATCGCGCGCCAAAAGCGTGGCTCTGCAACTGGACAAGTCGGGATATAAAGTCACTTCACTGCATGGAAATCTAACGCAGCAGAAACGTCAGCAATCTCTTGACGGATTCCGGGACGGCCGTTACGAAATAATGGTGGCAACCGATATAGCCGCCCGCGGCATTGATGTAACCAGAATTTCACATGTCATCAATTATGATATGCCGGAAACCACTGATGCCTACACTCACCGCATCGGCCGGACTGGACGCGCCGACAAAACGGGAGATGCCTTTACGTTTGTAACAGGAGAAGACCTTGGACTTGCCCACTCTCTGAAAAAAGTGCTGGGAGAAAAGCTTGAGTACCAAAGTGTTGACGGATTAACTATCAGCATGCTTGTTGACAGAGCTCCTGCACGCCGTAACAGCAGAGGCAATGGTGGAAAACCAAATAATGGCAGGAAGCTTTTTTCTCCCAAATCGAAAATGAACAACAGACCCCAGCGGCGTTCTTTTGATTCTTCAAACCGTAGTCAGTGGGCACATTAAACAAAAAATATCGCCAAATATTACGAAGGAGGAATTCTTGTAAAAGCAATTCCTCCTTCGCTTTAATTCATCGAATAAAATTTATTTCTTTGGTACTTTTGAAAGCTTAATGCCCGTTGCTTTCGCCACTCTGTCCGAAGTCCTCGACGAAGGTTATATGAAAATCACGCGAGGTCGAAACGGTCAAGGTTCATGACCTTGTTCCAGGCCGCCACAAAGTCCTGCAGGAACTTCTCCTGCGAGTCCTCGCATCCATAAACTTCTGCAATGGCCCTAAGCTGCGAGTTTGAACCGAAGATCAGGTCAACGCGGGTGGCGATCCACTTGAGTTTACCCGTCTTACGATCGCGCCCCTCAAACACGTGCGCGTCTTTCGAAGCCGCCTTCCATTCCGTTCTCATATCGAGCAGGTTGACGAAGAAGTCGTTGGTGAGTGTCCCGGGCCGCGAAGTGAAGACTCCTTGCGGAGAGCTGCCGAAATTGGCGCCCAAAACACGCAGGCCGCCGATGAGGACTGACATCTCCGGCGCGGTCAGCGTCAAAAGCTGCGCCTTGTCCACCAGCAATTCCTCGGCAGATACGGCGTATCTGGCCTTCTGATAGTTGCGGAAGCCGTCGGCTTTCGGCTCGAGCGCGGCAAAGGAAGCTACATCGGTCTGCTTCTGAGAGGCATCCATGCGTCCCGGCCTGAAGGGGACCGTTATTTTATAACCGGCGTTCTTCGCCGCCTGCTCAATACCCGCACAACCGCCCAGAACAATCAGGTCGGCCAGCGATATCTTTTTGTCGCCATTCTTTTCTTTGTTGAACGCTTTCTGAATGCGCTCCAGGTTTTTGAGCACATTGGTCAGGCAGGCCGGTTCGTTGACTGCCCAATCCTTCTGCGGCGACAGGCGAATGCGGGCGCCGTTGGCGCCGCCGCGCATGTCGGAACCACGGAAAGTGGATGCAGATGCCCAAGAGGTCGCAACCAGCTCCGACACAGACAGACCGGAAGCCAGGATCTTGCTCTTGAGAGAGGCGATGTCCTGCTTGTTGATCAGTTTATGATTAACGGCGGGTATGGGGTCTTGCCAGATGAGTTCCTCTTTAGGAACCTCCGCGCCGAGATAGCGTGAACGCGGGCCCATGTCTCGGTGGGTCAGCTTGAACCACGCCCGGGCAAAAGCGTCCGCGAATTGTCTGGGGTTTTCCAGGTAGCGCCGCGCGATCGGCTCGTAAATCGGGTCAAAGCGAAGGGAAAGATCGGCAGTGGTCATCATCGGTCGGCGCTTTTTTGACGGGTCATGCGCGTCAACCACCATGTCCTCGTTGGACACATTCTTGGCCAGCCATTGATTCGCGCCGGCCGGGCTATTGACCAGTTCCCACTCGTATTTGAACAGCACCTTCAGATAGCCCATGTCCCACTTTGTCGGGTTCGGCTTCCAGGCGCCCTCGATGCCGCTGCTGATCGTATCGCCGCCTTTGCCGCGGCCGAAGCTGCTTTTCCAGCCGAGGCCCTGTTGTTCGATGGGGGCGCCTTCGGGCTCGGGTCCCACATGGGTCGCGGGGCCTGCGCCATGGCACTTGCCGAAGGTGTGACCGCCGGCAACCAGCGCGACAGTCTCTTCGTCGTTCATCGCCATGCGCGCGAAGGTTTCGCGAACATCAATGCCGGAGGCGACCGGGTCGGGATTGGCGTTCGGGCCTTCAGGGTTCACATAGATCAGGCCCATTTGCACGGCGGCGAGCGGATTTTCGAGGTCCCGCTTGCCCGAATAGCGATTGTCACCCAGCCATTTATCTTCAGATCCCCAGAAAATGTCCTCTTCGGGTTCCCAGACGTCCACGCGCCCGCCGGCGAAGCCGAAAGTTTTAAAGCTCATTGATTCCAACGCGCAGTTGCCGGCGAGGATCATCAGGTCGGCCCAGGAGATTTTCTTGCCGTATTTCTGTTTGATCGGCCACAGCAGTCGGCGAGCCTTGTCGAGGTTGACGTTGTCGGGCCAGCTGTTGAGAGGCGCCAGGCGCTGTGAGCCGGAGTTCGCACCGCCGCGGCCGTCGCCCATACGGTAGGTACCGGCGCTGTGCCACGCCATCCGGATGAACAGTCCGCCGTAGTGGCCCCAGTCGGCCGGCCACCAGTCCTGCGAGTCGGTCATGAGCGCATAGAGGTCCTTCTTGATTGCGTTGAGGTTTAGTTTTTTAAATTCTTTGGCGTAGTTAAACGACTCGCCCATCGGATTGCTTTTATGCGTATGCTGGTGAAGAATCCTGAGGTTCAATTGATTCGGCCACCAGTCCCGGTTCGAGGTGCCTCCGCCGGAAATGGGTTTTTGCATGCTACCCGTTACCGGGCACTTGCTTTCTTCAGTCATAAATTCCCCTCCTTTTCTTAATTTAGAAAGTTTTTTGCGTCGCTTCCATGCTGACGCATAATGCACTCCAACGCGGTTTTTTTAATTTCCAAATCATCTACTATTTCCGCTGTACCTGTTCCTACAACACTCTCGTATTTTGCTCCCCAGTCGCAAGCCCGTTGTGCTGTGACAATATTATGGAGGATATCAAATTCAAAACCTACGCGATTATTTCCTGCCTGTTGCCTTAAAGAACGTGTAACAGAAGACACCGTCCGCCTCGGCGGTTCGATATAAATCCCGGATGCCCTGGTCAAAAACGCTTTGTTCGATTATTCCCGAATTAATTGCCGACTCACGCACTCCTTCAATCATAGCCGTGAATGTTTTTTTTGTGAATCCTTCCACAAGTTCAGGTTTACTGGAATCAACATACACCATTCGCGGAGAAACATGAACCGGCTTAAAACCGGCTTGAGTCAACAGCGGATACAACTCTCTTCCTATCATGGCGTTGCCGTCAGCCCGCCGTTGCAGTTCAACCAGACACAGGATTGCTTTTTGCGCCGCCTCGCTTTTCGGATAAAAATAGACCGAGCCATGATCCCCTTCGATGACTGTAATCGTACCGCCTTCTCTCAAATAATCTTTCAATTCTTTCAGTGCCTTGACCGGGCGGGCGAGATGTTCCAGCACAAAACAAACAAAAATGTGATCAAAGGAGTTCTCTACATAGGGCAAATTAAAAATATCCGCCTGCTCAAAGAAAACATTAGTCAAGCCCGCCGCCGCCACTTTTTTTCTGGCTTCGGCAAGAGAGGTCTCGGATATATCGACAGAAGTAATCAAGGCATCAGGACTGTTTTTTGCCAGCGTAACCGTTTGCGCTCCAACGCCGCAACCGGCTTCTAAAACATGGCTTCCCGCCGGATAAAAAGTGTCTGAGTGCAGCAACTCAACCAGCGTAGATGCCTGATCCTGCAATCTTATATTTTCTCTCTGGTCATAACCATGAACGTATTTTTTATTCATTAATCAGTTCCGCTTATACCTTTAATGAAATAATTACGATTTTCACTCTAATGTAACTTAGGGTATTAAAATAGCATAGCCTGTTTTTTCTTAAAAGGAGAAAGTTATCAAATCTTTGCCCGTTTTGCCGGAATGTGGTATTGACCATTAACCTCTATCAAAAAGCAGGAGGAGGATTTTTGGCAACAGAAAATATCTTACAAGAATTTGCAGATATTGACAGAATATTCGATCCGAAGAGCATTGCGATAATCGGGGTTTCTTCCGAGGGACTCGGTTTCGGTCGCAGCATTTTTATTTCACATCGTTCCATTGGCTATGAGGGCAAATTGTATCCTGTTAATAAGCGAGGCGGTTCCATTGAAGGAATGAAAATTTATTCTTCCATAGAGGCCATCCCCGACAAAATAGATTTTGCCATTATTGCCGTGCCGGCGCATCTGGTTCCTTCAGCATTGGAAGCCTGCCGGTCGAAGGGAGTGGTGGGTGCTGAAATTCTTTCCTCGGGTTTCAGTGAAACAGGTACACCGGAAGGCATAGCGCTGGAAGAAGAGCTAAAGACGATAGCTAAAAAAGGAATCAGGCTCATCGGTCCGAATTGTTTCGGAATATATTGTCCTAAATCAGGACTTACCATGCTTCCCGGTCCTGACCTTTCGCGAAAACCGGGAAGTGTTGCGTTGCTTTCTCAGAGCGGCGGTCTTTCCGTAGATTTCGGCTATATTGGAAAATGGAGAGGAATACATTTTTCCAAAATTATCAGCTTTGGAAACGGTTGCGATCTCAGGGAAACGGAGATGCTTCGCTATCTTCGTCATGATCCTGAAACAAGAGTAATCTGTGTGTACATCGAAGGCGTTGCCGATGGCCGTGATTTTTTTACTGCTCTAAAGGAAGTAGCCGCGGAGAAGCCCGTCATCATAATTAAGGGAGGTTTGTCGGAATCTGGAAGCAGAGCGGCCGCGAGTCATACAGCTTCACTCGGTGGAAACAAGGCTATCTGGGAAGCCGCGCTTAGGCAATGTCATGTGACTCAGGTTGAAAATCTTGAAGAAATGAGTGATGTTGCACTGACTTTTTCACTGCTTCCACCACGGGAATATAAAGGCTGTGCCGTTATGGGCGGTGGCGGTGCGTTGGGGATAGCGGCAGCGGATACGGCAGAGCCCTATGGAATCAAAGTGCCGAGCCTCAGAAAGGATTTGCAGGAGGCAATTCTGGAAGTTCTGCCCAAGCCCGGTTCAAGCGCGACCAATCCTGTAGACATAGCCAATCCTTATGTCAGTCCTAAGTACATCAGGGAGATTCTTCTTTATGCTTCTCAGGACGAAAATATTGACTTTCACATCGTCATCCAACTTTTGTATCACTACAAAGCACTGCAGTTGAACCTGGGCAACGTCAAACTAGGGGAGATTACCCCGTACAAAGAACTGGCGAAAGTTTGCCGCGAAGCAATGGACATCGGAAAGAAACCGGTAATGCTTATTTTGCCAAATATCAGGCGGGACGAAGATGACCTTGAGATTGAAGAAGTCAACAGGGAAACCCGCCGCCTGTTTACCGAAGCGGGAATGCCGGTTTTTGACAGCGTGAAAAATGCGTTCAATGCCGTTGCCTCGATTTCCAGGTATTATCGTTACCGCCGATAAGCTTAAAAACTTTGTTTTCTTTTTCCCGAGAGGGATGACAGGTGCTCAGTATTTTTCTGGCGTGGATGCCCGACATAGCATCTTATTTATATCGATTGTGACCGTTGAACTTATTACTTTTTATATTTGTTTATTTATCCGGAAAGACTTCATGCATCAATTTCAAAGATTTTTTCTTATCATTTTTATATAAAAAGAAACATATTACAGCAATTGACAAAGCACCGATAGTATCAAATATGAGATCCGACATCGTATCCCGCAAGCCTATTCCCTGAAATGTTCTGCCTAGTTCTATCGTAGTTGCAGGCAAATTCCATGACTGCATATCCGTTCCGAAAATTACATCCATTGCAAACTCATAAATTTCAAAAATCACATCCATCGTTATGGAAAAAGTAAAGGCAAAAACCGCAACCAATAATGGACTTATATTCATACTATACTTACCGTTAATCTTATATATGGCCAGAAATCCTATAAAGCCAAGAATTACTCCTGAAGCGGTATGCAATATCACATCCCACCAAAATACGTCATCGTACAGATTAAAAAGCACGCTTAAAAACATGGAGGCATAGATAAAGATTATTATAATGGTTTCCAGAATATCCGGGATATGTATGTTTTTGTTTTTTTCAAAATAATCATGTAAAAACGTAACCGCAAAAGTTACAATTGCCCAAGTTGTTATCGTTATATTCCTATCCAGGATGTTCATCAAAGTGCTTCTCGTGGCAGGGCTATAATCAAATAAATGTATTATTATATAAGCAACATTAATTATCACCGAACAGATCAGCAGGAATCGAATCGTCAAAAGTACATATTCATGAATGCTTTGTTGATACTTTTTACCTTTTTTAATCACGACATGATCTCCGTTTCATGCATCCTTTTCCTGGTGTGATCGTAATGCACACCTTCTTCGTGCAAAAATGTAAGGCAGTATTATTCGCTAGTCAAGGTAATTATTGCGTAAATTCATGATTATTGTAGAGTGGAGCTACAACCAGTAGAAGCTGAAAGCTAATATAATGAAGCGACCTCCCGCTCGTTATGGCGCATTCTCATCTTTTGAAAAAAGTGAGAATCAGAATAGCGGGATTGACAAACCAACTCATCAATTATATGAACTGACACCGGAAATAATTTTAGAGAGATTTTAATGCCTTTATATTTACAAATAATTCTGCTGGTTGCCGCTTTAATTGCCTTTGTTGTCCTTATTCTTTACATGGGTGGTTTAGCTGTACAGAAGACTTGCTTAAAAATAATCGCCGAACTGGAAGAAGCCAGAGCCTTTAAAGAAGCGAGGGCGATGAAAATTCAGGATGAACGGAAAAATATATTCCGCGTAGGCACCAAAAATATTCGCCCCAAAGCACTAAAGCTGCTGCTTGAAGATGGTCTGGTAATTAAAACAAACAACGGGAAATATTATCTGGACAAAGAAAAACTCGCCCAGGCCAAAGCTCAATTAGATTCAACAAAGACAAAGTGATCGTTATCGGGCACATTCCCAAAATGCGCCGGTTCATAAAAAAGCACAATAAACAAATATTTAGAACGATGATTAATACTCTATGTTTCTTATCAGCTCACTGGCAATGTTAGAGCTATTAAGCCGCATTATACTCTCTTCCGCGCGGCCAAAGCTCAAAAGGTTAATACTTCCATACCATACAACTTTTTGGTCAATAATCGCGAATTTTTGATGGATATTGGATTTACTGACCAGGTTTACACCAGCCGTTTTCAGCACGTTCAATATTTCCTCCACCGCCGGTTTATCTTTATAATCTGTTGCAGGCCTTGTCATAATCGTAATCCTGACCTTCTGATCTAATGCGACACTCATCAATTCCAGCATTTGCAGGACTCGTCTTTTCGTAACAAATGGACTTACAATCAGGATTTCCCGCGCGGCATTAATCAAATCATTTTTATAAACCGGAAGAAAATTATTACTATCAAATATGATGTCCACAGATTCATCAGCCAAGCTTCCAGTTTTTGCCTTGTATCCGATTGACGCATATCCGGCGAGCCGTTTGTTGTACATTTTCTCCAGCATTCGGACATGAATGTCAGCATAATCATAAATCTGGACTTCGCTCTTGTTCTCAAACAGCCGGTGCAACCTGCCCGCGTACTGTTGCAGTGTCCCTTTCCATGATATAGGCATCGCTAAAAAAAGCGTATCCAGCCTGGCTTCATCGAATCCCTCGCCGATATATTTACCAGTGGCAAGGAGAGTCAATTGCTTGCCCGCTTGCGTTTCGGATATTCTTATCAATAACTCTTTCGTTTCCTTGGCACCCATACCTCCGGTAAGAGCGATTACATCCGGTATGTTTTCGCTTAATTTTTTGGCCAGCTCCGCGACATGGGCGATTCTTTCGGTGAGGACAAGGGAATTTCTGCCATTTTGAAAAGCACTGATCACATCATCGGAAATCAACTGATTGCGGAATTCATTAATAACGATTTCTGAATACAGCTCTTGAATAGAGATTTCCTTTTCATCCTTTTCAAATGGCATACGAAAACTGGTAAATCTCGGAATAACATAATGTTCAAAAGGCCTTTTTTCAGCTTGCTTCCTGGCATCCACGCTGTATCTGACCGGACCGCAATGCATAAATATAATCGGATGATGACCGTCTCGCCTTGCGGGTGTGGCTGTTAATCCGTAAACATATTTTGCATGGACGTTCTTGAGGATTTGTTCAAAGCTGAACGCCGGAACATGGTGGCATTCATCAACAATCACCATGCCGTAATTTTTTATCCATTCCTTCACTTCACCGCCACTACTCAAAGACTGCATAATCGCAACATCAATGATACCGCCGGGGTTATTTTTCCCGGCACCTATCTGTCCAATCAAACTCTGTTGCGTTTTTCGTCCGCGCTTTTTTGCCAAAACAGGCAATTCTTCATCAATTTTCAGGAATTCTGTCAATCTCGCCGCCCATTGCGAAAGCAGTTGTTGTCTGTGCACTAATATCAGTGTGTTTACTTTTCGTTTAGCAATCAGATTTGCGGCAATGACTGTTTTTCCAAAGGCAGTGGTTGCCGCAAGAACGCCATCCTCATATTTTAACATCTCTTCCGCAGCCACCGGCTGTTCTTCTCGCAGTGTCCCGATAAACTCAACTTTGATGTGCCTGCCTGAATTGGTATTATCAGACCATGTTGCCTCAACTCCTGCTTCGGCAAGCACCTTTCTGACATCACTTTCACAGCCTCTTGGCAGGCAGATGTAATCTGGCGTTTCATCTGCGCACGAAATAATCCGTGGTTTGTTATATGCCGGCATGCGCATCGCTTGTGCTTTGTAAAATTCCGGATTTTTAAATGCTGCCAGCCGTTTCAGAACGTTTAATGCCTTCTGCGAAATACCTGTTTTTTCAATATAGATCTTGTTTGCTTTTACAATCTTTATTTCTGAGGGGAAATCATTTTTTGACCATTTCAATTGGTATTTTTCCCATGGTTTGACGAGTTCTTCATCGGCCTCCTTTAGAGAGCCCAGCTCGTTGCCTTTACATAATCGTGGTATCAGTGCGGCTATTTCATCTTCGGATAATTTTCTGATTTTTGATAGAAACTCCCATTGATCAGCGCAGGGGCTGAATCTTTCATCAATAAAGATACTGTTGCCGCATCCCCTGGCTTTTTTCTGTAACGGAAGAGCGATCAAGTTGCCAAAACCTCCTTTGGGCATTGTGTCCTGACTTGGGAAAAACCGATCATAGGATTGAAATGTTATTTCATGTCTTCTTCCCATGGAATATGTAAGCAAGGAAGATCCGAACTTTCTGGCTAAATGCGCCGTAATCCGGTCGTCAAAGAAAAACCAGGCATGAGCTCCGTTGCCGGACCGGGAACGCTCGATTGCAATAGGAACATCAAAGGTAGAGCAAACTTCTCTGACTGTAGAAATATCTTTTTGCCAGCCGTCATCATCAAAATCAATTACCAGAATGTGGCACATATCATCATGGCACATAGGATATATGCCGGCAACGATATCGCCTCTTAAATGTGCCTCAATGACTTTTTCATCTAAAACATCATAAGACTTATGCGGGCAGTCGAAACATTTAACCGCCGGTTTTCGGCAGAGACCTGATTTCCATTCATTCAGACAAACAGGCGCATAACCAGAGCGGCCATCCTTGCTCTGCCATCTTTTGGCATACACATCATTGCGTCCTTTAAACAGAGACATAAACAAGGTGATCTTATCTGAGGAAGTGGTAATAGAACAAGGGGTTGCAACCTCTTGTTCTATTCTATTTTGGCAGTGACTCTCATACAGCCCGAACCTTGCTTTCAGTTCTTCATTCTCTTCTCTCAGCTTTTTATTTTCGGCGAGCAATTCCTGATATTTTTCAAACAAGTCTTCAAAATCCATAATTATGCCTCTTCTCGCCTTCCAATATAGCAACTATGTTTTTTCTCAACTATTCCATTCCCGATTGATGTGCAATAGAAATCATATCCTAATCTCAGGCAAGCTTGACATTTATCTAAAATAAACTTAAAAGCTAAAAGATCATTGAGTTTAAAAGAAAAGACGCATTTTATACTTTTGATAAAACCGGTTTTGGTCACGGTTTTAAACAAAATTTTTATGATAGTCACTAAACCCAATTGTTTTATTGCTACCAGGGCAACTCCACGGGTTTCTCTCATAAAAATTAAGCGGGGCAAATTTAACAGAATTGAAAAAAAACTTTTTTCTTTCATAAAATATAAACCGCCTTTGAGAAAATATTTTAAGAGCCTCTTCTTTTGTGATTTTTCTGGCAAAGCCTTGATTGACGACGTGGCGGGCTGATTTTCCGAAAGTGAAACACACTTCGTTCGGTGCGTTTGTTTCGCAGTCGTGGCCGAGAACTTTGTTATAATTCCGGCAGAAACAATATCCTACCGCGATATCATCATTTTTCCTGATGATTTCTTCAACGGTACTGGAAGGCAGAACCTGCTCTTCTACTTTTACCGTTTCATTGATGATTATTTTAATAGGCTTGCCGTTCTCGTTTGTAAATACGGGAACGGTACGGTCAGGGGCAGGCTGAACCTCAAAGATTGGAATGAATGCGTCGTATTGCCCTTGTACGGTGTCCTTAAGTTCCTCCAAAAGCTTGTGATACAATTTAGCTATTTTTTCATATTCCTTTATTTTATCACCTTGCATGCGCTCCTTCATGAACGTGTATTCAAATGCGCCCACGATAATTAGCGGCAAGAGTCTGTAGACCATGACACCCTTTGTATTGGGTTGATTAAATATGAAACCTTTTTTTGCCAACCCGTCTGTCATTTTTTCTATATCGGTCGCAGAGAGTCCCGATTTTTCTTTAAGCTGATCGATGGAGAGAGTTGTCTCTTTGTCAAAATTCTTTATTATGAAATCGATCTCTTCTTCTGTTAAATATATTTTAACTATCTCCAGCAAGGTATCTGATATTACGAACGGAAGAATTCCGGCCCTTACAATAATATCCGCTGCCCGGGCGTATTTGCTTGTTAATGTGTCCATGATTTCCTACCTTTATAAGAACTTATTTTTGAAGGACGAAATATAGGAGACGCTCTCTTGCAAGTCAAGAGAATCTTGGCTGCCGGATATGAGGTGCGCAACTAGTGCTTGATTTCAATATTAACCGTGTCATTTCGAAGGAACGAAGTGACTGAGAAATCTTTATAATCATTGAATAAGATTTCTCCCTTCGGTCGAAATGACATATCGGTAACTTTTGCAAGTATGCACTAGTTCCTTGCCAACTGGCGCTGTGTAATCCATGAAATATTTAGTGGTGGAAAACAAATTAAAGAAAATATATAAGCCCATATTAATATCTAAGGAGGGTATCGCACATTTACCGCCGTGTAACTTTATCCAGAGTACTGCAAATAAGCGCTGTGATGCTGCTGATTTTCCTTGTTGTTTGTGTTGTTTCTCTGTCGTTAGGCAGTGTTCATATTGCTTTTATCGAAGTGCTCAAATCGCTCGTTGGTTCTTTTACCGGAGAAAGTTCTCTTTCTTCTCAGGAAGAATTAATCGTATTCTCCGTGCGTCTGCCGCGAATTATTTTTGCCGGAATTGTCGGCGCTTCTCTTTCCCTGGGTGGAGTTATTTTTCAGGCGATTTTACGCAATCCTCTTGCTGATCCATATATTCTGGGAATATCGGGCGGCTCGGCTCTCGGAGCCATTATCGGCATTGTTATAGGGGCGGGTTCTTTTTATTTAGGAATTCCACTGCTGGCTTTTCTGGGAGCGCTGGCCACTGTTTTCCTGGTGTTTGCTGTGGCCGGAAGCGCCAGGGGGCCTCTGTCGGATAATTCGCTTTTACTTTCCGGCGTTGTCGTGAATGCTTTTTTCTCCGCGGCTATTCTCTTTTTCTTGTCGATAGTCAACAGTATGGAGTTGCACAGCATTACTTTCTGGCTGATGGGCGACTTATCGGGGGCGTCAGCAAAAGAAATTTGCGTGGCGGCTGTTTGCCTGCTTGCCGGTTTTGTTTTACTTTACGCGCAGGCGCGGAAACTGAACTTGATTGTACAAGGTGAAGACACAGCGCAGCAATTAGGTGTCCATGTAGAGAAAACAAAGCAAAGACTTCTGATTATAACTTCGCTTATTATTTCCGTGGCGGTTTCTCTGGCTGGTATAATAGGTTTTGTAGGGATTATGGTTCCGCATTTTATGCGCCTTATTTTTGGCTCCGACCACCGTCTGCTTTTGCCTGTTTCCGCTTTGTTCGGTGCGTCGTTTTTAATCGTTGCCGATACTATTGCCAGAATTGTCCTCGCTCCGTCCGAATTGCCGGTTGGAGTTATAACGGCGCTTTGCGGCGCGCCTTATTTTATTTTTCTTTTGAAAAGGAATAAATACTAAGCATGCCCGTAATCGAAGCCAGAAATGTAAATTTCAGTTACGCCGCGAAACCTGTGATGGGAAACATTTCCTTTGCTATTGATGAAGGACAAGTCGTTGCGGTTATCGGGCCGAACGGTTCCGGCAAAACCACTCTTTTGAAAATCATTAATGGTACGCTTTTTCCCGATGCCGGGCAAATGCTTATTGACGGCAAAGAAACCGGCAGATGGCAGCGAAAAGAAATCGCACAAAAAGTAGCCATCGTGCCGCAGGAAACGGCAATGATCTTTCCGTTTTACGCGGAAGAAATTGTGCTGATGGGACGATTTCCTCATTTGGGCCGCTATAGTTTTGAGGATAAGAAAGATTATAAAATAGTCCATGAAGCTATGGAAAAAACAGATACACTGGCCTTTGCCGACCGGCGTTTTAGTGAACTGAGCGCCGGGGAACGCCAGAGGGTTTTGATTGCACGCGCCCTGGCTCAAGAACCGAAGGTGTTGCTACTGGATGAAAGCACCGTTTTTCTGGATCTGAAACATCAATCTCAGTTTTTAGCTTTGCTGAGGCAATTAAACACAGAGCAAAAACTCACGGTAATTTTTGTTACGCACGATATCAATCTGGCGGCGCAAAATGCCGATAGAATAATTTTGCTTTACTCCGGCAAAATTTATGCTATAGGAAAACCCGCGGAAGTTATTACCGCGGCGAACATAAAAGAGGTTTATGATGTTGACGCAGGGATAGATTCTAATCCTTATGACGGATCACCTCGCGTCACGTTATTGACAACATAGCAGCAATTCTATTTCCAATGGCAACAAACCTGACACGGTTGCCTGAAGAAAGAGAATTGGCAAGAGACTGCCAAATAAAGGAAGCCGGTTAAAATCCGGCGCTGCCCCGCAGCTGTAAGCGGAACGAAATCCACATTTTGTCACTGATGCCCTGCATCGGGAAGGCGTGGAAATTAGGTCGCCGCAAGTCAGAAAACTTTATGGTGAGTCCAACTTACTTAATCCCGAGGGGGAAAGGAGAAGCTCCATGAAGAAAATCTTATTTTTTGTTCTGTTATTTTCATTAGTTGTTTTTTCACCTATACAAGCCGAAGAGAAAAAACCCGGTGACGCCATTGTCACGATGGAAGAAATTGTTGTTACCGCGACGAAAATCCCGGAAAAGCGAAAAGATATTCCCCATGCTGTTATTATAATAGATAAAAAGGACATTCAAACGTCCGGCGCTAAGAGTATTGGAGAATTACTGGCAAATGAGCCGGGTGTAGACTGGCAGAGCTATGGCAATTACGCCGGCGCCTCACAGGAGATCCATATCCGTGGAATGTGCGGCAATGCAACCCAGGTATTTGTCAATGGAGTCAATGTTGGATCCCCATCAGTAGGCGTTGCGGATGTAGGAAAGATTTCCATCGATAACATTGAACGGATAGAGGTAGTCAAAGGCTCCAGTTCGCTTCTCTATGGATCAGGAGCGATGGCTGGAACTGTTAATATCATTACGAAAAGCCCAAAACGGGATAAGCTGGACCTGAAAATTGGTGCCGGTTACGGTTCGCAAAACACGTATCGTGTAGCGGCGGAAAACGGGATGTTTGTTGCCGGAGATTTTGGATATTACCTGACTGCCGGCAGAACTGAGACTGACGGATTTAGAGATAACAGCTGGTTTCGGCAAAATGATATATCTCTGAAACTGGTATTAGATAAAAGAGACGCAATGAATATCAGTCTCTACGGCGATTACATAGATAGGGAGTATGGCATGCCGGGTGTACAACCACCTGAAGGAACACAGGATTATTATGTAGGTGGTGAAAAGTTTTACAATAGCGATTCGGCAACTCTTTTGGATCACAGTGCAGATAAAGATGGCCACATCGCACTTAATGTCAAGGGTGTGCCTGCGAGATGGTTCGGTTATGACCTCAAAGGTTATTATACGAATATGGAAAATTACAACTATGCGCGTTACGCTTTTAATGGAACTGGTGCAGAAAACTGGGTAACAAACAAAATACTTGGGGCAGATGGTCATGTGGACATTTATCCATTTGAAGGGGCCAAAATACTTTTTGGTGGCGAATATAAAGACTTTAACTGGGGAAATCAGAGTTATGGTTTGGATTCATCCGGTAATAATACCGGTTCTGAGGCTAAAACAGAAGCGCATGTGTTTACAAAAGGTGTCTTTACAGAAATTGAATACAGACCATTACGGTATGGGAAGGTGTTGGCAGGCTTCAGGCATGAAAACCATTCCGCGTTTGGTTCGGAAAATCTGCCCCTTTTCGGCTTAGTCATAAATCCATTTGAATCAACTGCATTAAAGATCAGTCATGGAAAACATTTTCTGGCTCCCAGTCTCAACGATCTTTACTGGCCAGCTGATCCATACACCAAAGGAAATGCCGATCTGAAACCGGAGGGCGGGTGGCATACCGATGTTAGTCTCGAACAGTCGTTACTTAATGACAAATTATTCATGACGATATCGTATTTTCGCTGGAATGTAGATGATAAAATTCAATGGGAACCGGATTCCCAAGGTGTCTGGAGTCCGATTAATCTGTCAGGTTACAAGGCAGACGGCATCGAGGCAGGAGTAAAGATAGGACCATTTTACGACCTTTCGTTGGCTTTGAGTTATACTTACACGAATGCGGAAGAAGAAAACCGTGCATACACGAAGCAGGATTATGGATGGCCGCCGGATATTCCACCTGATTTTCAATACACCATGGTTAAACGGCACGCGACCATGACACCGGAAAATCTATTCAAGGGCGATCTTACGTATAAGAACAAACGCGGGCTGACTGCAACGGCAACGGTGCGATACGTAAGCGATCAGCTTGTTTACAATACAGAGTCAACCACTTACCCTGATACTAAAACAGTAACATATACTATCGGTTCTTACTGGACGGCAGATTTGAAAATAGAACAGCGTCTTTACAAACACTGGATTCTGTCATTGTCCGGTAAAAACATTTTTGATAAAAAGTATGATACCCATTTGTCAAGTTTTACCGATCAAACTACATGGGACACCTCAATGTGCCCATACCCGGGAGCAGGGCGGTCGATTTTTGCGAGTGTGGCCTATGAATTTTAACCGTTTCCTGGTTTTAAACTTGCATGTCTGAAATGACAATTGTCTGGATTACGTCAGGAAAGGATTTCATCCTGACGCAATCCGACATTTTTTATTTTCACTATTCAGGTATTGTTAAAGATCAACAAAATCAAAATAAATTATGCGCAAACAATTAACAAAAATTAATATAACCTTGATATTTTTTTTAACTGTTTTTTTAGCGGTTTTTTGCGCGGACATATCCTGCGCCCGCACAGTGATGGATGAAACAGGCCGTAGTATAAATATAACTCCCGCGCCGCAGAGAATTGTTTCTCTTGCCCCCGGCATAACTGAAACCCTTTACGCTCTTGGACTTGACGATAAAATAGCGGGTGTAACCAGTTTCTGCAATTGGCCTTCCTCCGCGCTTCAAAAACCGCGAATAGGCGGATTTAGTAATCCTTCCATAGAAAAGATTGTTGCCCTAAAACCCGATTTAATCATTGCCACGGCTGACGGCAACAGGAAAGATACCGTGCAGCAACTGGCAAGACTCGGTTTGCCTGTCTATGTAATCAACCCTTTGAACATCAATGGTTTTCTGAGAAGCATTTTACATATCGGTGAAATAACAAATCGGGAAAAAGATGCCGGGAAACTGGTTGAAAAAAATAAAAAGAGATTAAACAATGTCTCGGCGCAAATACGCCACAAAAAGAAACCGCGCGTTTTTTTTCAGCTTGGTCTGGAACCGGTATTTACAGTGGGTAGAGGCACGTTAATCAATGAAGTAATTGAACTGGCCGGTGGCGTTAATGTTGCCGGTCATGATACCGCCCGCTATCCCATCTACAGCGCGGAAGGCATCATGGGAACATCGCCGGAAATAATTATTTTTGCGCCGATGGTCAATGATAAAAATTTTGCGGCAGTAAAAAGATTCTGGCAAAATTTAGGAGAAATATCTGCGGTAAGAAACAATAAAATTTATCCGATGGATGCGGACTTAATTAACAGGGCCTCACCGCGCATTTTTGATGCCATCGAAATAATGGCGCACATTTTTCATCCGGATATAAAATATCACTGATAATGAATGCATGCTGTGCCGTTTGTTACAGCAGTGTTTAGAAGGACACGAAAGTTATAATATAAAGGAAAACCATGAATTATCCAACTATCCCGATGATCGACACAGATGCTGCCCAAAAGGCGGAAGCAAGACAAAACAACTTAACCAAACCGGCCAGGAGCTTAGGCCGGCTGGAGGATATTTCCATCCAATTGGCCGGAATGAAAGCCGATCCAAGTCCCACCGTTTCCCGCAAAGCGGTGATTGTTATGGCTGCGGACCATGGCGTTGCCCTGGAAGGCGTCAGCGCCTTTCCTCCTGCAGTCACACAGCAGATGGTGCTGAATTTTCTGCATGGCGGCGCCGCTATCAATGTACTGGCGCGTCAGGCCGGGGCCGGCGTGACCATTGTAGATATCGGCGTTGCCTCCGATTTTGATCCATCTTTGTCCGGTTTGTTACATCGTAAAGTAGCTCATGGAACGCGCAATATGGCCAAGGGGCCGGCCATGACCCGTGATGAGGCCGAAAAAGCGGTGGCCTGTGGCATGGATGTACTGGCACAAGTAGCCGAAAAAGGTATCGACTTAATTGCTACTGGCGATATGGGCATAGGCAACACTACGCCATCATCGGCAATTGCGGCTGTGATGACCGGGTTGCCGGTGGCCAAAGTAACCGGACGCGGCACTGGAGTGGATGATGACGGCCTGGCGCACAAGATCAAAGTGATAGAGCAGGCCATTGCTTTGAACAAACCTGATCCGAAAGACGCATTGGATGTGCTCTGCAAAGTCGGTGGTTTGGAAATTGCGGGACTGGCCGGTGTGATGATTGCCGCCGCGTCGCGTCGCATTCCTGTCGTGGTGGATGGATTCATTTCTACTGCTGCTGCCATGATCGCGGCCGGTCTGGTGCCGGATGTACGTAAATATCTGTTTGGTTCGCATAAGTCTGTGGAAATCGGTCACCATGTCATGCATAAACACCTCGGTCTGGTTCCCTTGATTGATCTTAACCTGCGCCTGGGAGAAGGAACGGGTGCTGTGCTTGCTTTTCACCTGATCGAAGCCGCGTCCCGCATCCTGAGGGAAATGGCGACATTCGCTGAAGCGGGTGTGAGCGATAAAGAATAGGGGGAATATGCGTAACCTGCGTACTGCTTTTGGTTTACTGACAACGCTGCCTTTCGGAATGCCGGAAGATTGGCGACCCGGTGATAGTGGCCGGGCCGGTATATGGTATCCGCTGGTGGGTATTGTTGTAGGTGGCTTGATCTGGTTGTCCTGGCGAGTGTTCATTCTGTATTTCCCGCCGCTGATTGCCGGCGTTCTGACTTTGGTGGCATGGGCCGTTTTAACCGGTGGGCTTCATCTCGATGGCCTGGCCGACTGCTGTGACGCCTTATTAGTTTCGGCAACACCGGAAAAAAGACTGGAAATCATGAAAGACCCGCATCTGGGTGCCTTTGGCGGAATTGGACTGTTGCTCGTATTGTTCTCCAAAGCAGCGGCGTTGAGCTCGCTTACGCCTTCTGCCGGTTTAGGCATTATTCTGGCTGCGACACTAAGCCGCTGGTTTATACTGCCTGCGGGGTTACTGCCGCTGGCGCACCCCG
>JQDQ01000179.1 GCA_000747625.2 Smithella sp. SCADC | reverse complement strand
AGATCCGGCATACGCCGGAGTAAACGGCCCAAAGTCCGGCGAATGCCGGAGGTATCCAGTATTTCTTTCAATGGGGAAATAGGGCGCTTTCCCCCGTTTCCACTTTTCACTCCACGCTTCGCAAATAATCAATTTCCTCTGCCTCCTGCCATTTCAAAAACCGCACCGGACGGCCGCAGCATTCTACTTCTCCAAGAGCGTCTTTTGAAAAGACGAGCGCAAACGGCGCATCGGGATATTTCTGCAGGAATTTTCGCATTCCATCGGGAACAACAGGGGCGGGCATCTGGTATTTCACCTCGACGGGCACCGGAACCCTGTTTTTGAGCAGGATGAAATCCACTTCGTCACCCTGCCGTGTCCGCCAAAACTTTACTTCCATGTTTGTTTTCAATTGCTTTGTCACCGCCAGCGCTACAAACGATTCGATAATCGCGCCCTTATCCGGTCGTTTATTCAATGCAGAATAATCGTTCAGAATGCAGTTCCTGATTCCGGTATCGTAAAGATAATATTTTTTCACTTTTTTTAGTTCATTCGCCAGATTGCGGGAATAACTGTCTATGGGGAAACAGACATAGGTCTGGGCCATCAGTTCAAGATGATGTTTTATCGCAGGCTCGGAAAGACCCACATCGCGCGCCAGAGCCGCGACAGAGACAACCTGTCCCTGATTTTGGGCAAGGCCGTAGAGCAGGTTGTTAAACGACCGGATGTTCTCTTCTTTGACGAGCGCTTTGATATCTTTGAGCAGATATGTCTGAAGCACATTCTTCAACAGCGCCATTTTGTCCGCTGCATTCTGCTCGTGTATCAGACCCGGAAGCCCGCCGAAACGCAGAAACTCGTCAAATGAATAATCAGGCGATTGGCGGAGTTCTTTGCCAAATAGCGGATGTATGATGCTCAGGCGGAACCGGCCGGTCAGGCTTTCTTTCAGGTGCCTGTGCATTTCCATGGATGATGAACCGGAGGCGAATATCTTCACCTTCATCTTTGAATCGTAAAGGACTTTGAAAATGCGTGTGGCGTTTTTCAGGTAATGAAATTCATCGATAAACAGCAACTGTGTATCCATATTCTTCAATTGCCTGATAAGCTGCTCTTCATCGCCACTGAACAAGCGCAGATCGTCAGGGTCTTCAAGATTGTGGAACCGTGTCTTAATCCGTTTTTGCCGGCATTCTTTTTCCAGTTGATGCATTAGAAATGTCTTGCCGACTTGCCTTGGACCGATAAGGATAGAAATAAACGGTTTGCCGATTTCGTTTGCCAACTCTTTGTAAATAATACGATTTATTTTCATGGTTACAATTCTAAACCACTACTTTAGAATTGTAAAGAGTTTTTAAAAAGAGTTTCCGCCATTTTTCTTTGAAGGATGATGGCTAAGCAAGAAGATGTGAAGGGTGAAAAGAGGCTTCTCATTTGAATTTTTTGTATTTGAGGTTGTTAATGCGTTACACCCGATACGGCGCTGAGACTGCCGCGTTATTTCGGAACAACCGCACAATGCCGGCTCAACCTGCAAACCAGTTATGATCTTAAAAAAGTGAAAAAGGCCGTAGGTTCGAAAATAAAACATGAAGTTAATCCCCGTGATTGCTAATTCACTTTTTTATATTTTTATAGGCAAATAAGCTCAAGCCAAAACCAACAACGATAAGAGAACCTCCACAGGGCATATTCATGCCTAAAAATGTAAAATCAAAGAATTTTAAAATCCCTTCCCCGATAAATAAACATTAAACCGCCAATAATCAAAGCATACTTTTCCATGGTAGTTCCTCCTCCATTAACAATATTTAAAAACACGGTAAGCCCGCCGTGCCTTTAGCTTAGCTGGTTTTATTTCCCCACCGGACAGGAGTTGAGGCAGTCGAAGCAATAATAGAACACCCCCGTGTTCATGTTCTGCCAGAGTTCCCAGAAATCCGGGCTTTTGATCAAGTTGATTTTTTCGTCGTCGTTGGGCGCCTTGACCAGCTTTATCCCGAACCGGATAAGGCCGGGTAGACCGTATTTCATGTGGTGCACTGCGCAACGCATGACCACCTCTTCGCCCTTAAGCCTGAGCGCGCCTGTGGGGCAGGCCTCCACGCACAGATCGCACTCGGCAGACTCAGTTCTGCGATAAGTCCACCGGTTTCTCGCTGCATGGGCAAAGGAAGATAGGTCGGGATCGGGCTACCCGAAAAACCGGCATCATCCAGGTCTCGCATTAAGGCGAAACCCACGCGGGCCAATTCCTCGTAGAGCAATTTTGTGGAAAACTGCGCGATTCTGATGTTGCGCTGGGATGCCGCGACCGAGGAGCTGACCATGCGCATGCCCACGATCAGCAAAGATTTGGCTTGGGGGTCGATCTTGCTGATCTCCTCTTTTGCGCCGGGATATTTTTCCATCTGAGCCGTGGAGCATGCAGAGGCCATATCCACTCCCAGTTCTTTTGCTCTTTTGAAAATTTTATCGGTAAGTTTTTTATCCATGCAGTTACTCCTTTTTTTATTGTGAAACTCCAAGAAGAGCGAATATTTTCAGGACAACGCGTAAACGTAAACCTTCAGGAGGATATACTCATTTCGCAGAATATCTTCCAAATCTATCAGTCTGAAGAATTGAGATCTATCTGGCATTAACGCCGGTGTATGCCAGATGCGCTAGGCTTCGCTCGCCATTTTTTATTGGGCGCTATCTCTTGTTTTGTAAATCATGTGAAGTCCATATCGATGTCTAGTTTATCACCGCTCAGAGCGCAATTGAGATGCACAGAAAAAGGCCAATCTCCATCTTTTAGCACATGTAGCAGTATGTTTTTTGGTCTTTCAAGGATGACTTGATCAAGCGATGCCTTAATATCTTGTCGCAATTCAGGATACATATTACCTGAATCTTGCACACATTTAGTATTTTCATAACATCAAACAAGAAAATTATTCCATGATTTTTCTCCCGTGACTTTGCAAAGATGAATCCGTGCAAGAAATTTCTTGCACGAAATCGGTTAAAATATTCATGCCTTGCACTCCTGATATTTTTTAAATCGCAGCTGGTCCAAGAATTTATAAAATTTGAGCAGGCCGGGTGTTCTGGTGTCATGAATCGGGTATTTGACCTTGTCGCGATTGCCGGACTTGACCAGTTTGGCGGCAATCATCAGTAATTTTAGACGTGCGATGCGAATCGTATGGTCTTTCATGCCGGTAAAGTGCTTCGCCTTGCTGTCGCAGAACTGTGCCAGTATTTTAAAGTACCGCCAAAGGTTGTAGGCCAGCATGACAATCTGAAAGAAGGCATAGTTGTTTTTGAACTTGCCAGAGGGAATCGCATCAAGTCCTTCGCGTTTCGCTTCACCCACCAGATTTTCCACATCCGCCCGCTTGTCATAGTTCTCGATAACCTCATGGGCCTTGCCGTTCAGGCTTGTGCAAAATATCCTGTAGATATATTCGTCTTCTTCAAACAGTTCGCGCTGAACCTGTTTTTCATCTTCATCCGGTTTCCTGGGAATCCGCATGACCACAAACCGGCAGGGACGCTGCCATCCGATTGGCTGATATAAACAGCTGTTAAACTCCGCTTCTTCCTTGGGCCGGGGACGGTACCATGCGGTCGAATCAAACGACGGTTCGCATTGTTTATTGGCAAAGATAAAATCATAGCCCTCATCCATTGCAGCTTGGACGCTTAACCAACTCATAAACTCAGCATCCGCTCTGAGCAGAACCTCCTGGACACAGGACGGTAAATGACCCTCTAAAGCATAAATCACGTTGGCCGTATCCTCGCCGCTCATGGTTTCCCCTTTACGCAATTTTCCATAAATGTATTCCCGGGTCTGTTCAATAAAGCAAAGTACCGGGCGGTATCCTTTCTTTCCACGATGTTTTGTATTGTGCCCTTTTCGACCACCCTGCTGGTTGCCATAAATGGTTTCGACCGTGGTATCGATGTCAATGGCGATGCGGCTATGGTTTATTCGACATTGCTTCCAAACCTGTTCTCGCAATCTCTTCATGATGTTCAGCATGGCCTGTGCCTGATTGATCTGCAGGCTGTCCGGGATTTTTCTGGCTCTCCCGCTATCTCCATTAAATCGTTTACTGTTGTGCTTTTTCCTGCTATTCTTCTTTTGCTTTTTTACCATATGGGTACCTCCTGTTGTTTTGGGTTTGTTTGTGCATCCCTTTATACAACAGGTTGCCCATATGGTTCATTTGATTTTTTTATAAACGCGCGCAAGATTCAGGTAACTACTCAACCCTTAATTACTTAAAACTTAATTACTTCTTTTTTTTCTCAATACACCCCAGCCCTCCCTTAGTGAGGGGTGGGTATCGTTCACTATTCACTGTTTCTTGTCTTTTTTCTTTCCTTCAAAATACGCGCTCAAAATTTTACGGGCAACCGGAGCAGCAACCGCGCCGCCGCCGCCGGCATTTTCCAAAATAACCGCAACTGCTATTTCCGGATTTTTCAATGGAGCATAGCAAGCAAATAAAGCATGATCTTTCTGAAAAGCGGCAAGCCTTTTCGCCCGGCGGGCTATTTCATTTTGCGGCAAACCAAGAACCTGTGAAGTTCCCGTCTTGCCGCAGACATCAATACCTGATAATTTTGCGTTTTTACCGGTGCCGCCGGGTTCGTTAACCACGCCCCATAAGGCACTGTTCAGAATCTCAATTGTTTTCGGATTTAAATTTAATTCACCTTCTTTTTCCGGTAAAAATTCCTTATATATTTTCCCATCTGTAGATTCGATGTACTTGACTAAACGCGGCCGCCACAAAGTGCCTCCATTGGCAAAAGCGCTGTATGCATTGGCCAGTTGCAGCGGAGTGACCAAATTAAATCCTTGCCCGATGGATATGGATATCGTTTCCCCCATCTGCCAGAGACTTTTCTTCCGTTTTAATTTCCATTCTTTCGTAGGCACCAGTCCGCCTTTTTCATTAGGCAAATCAATGCCGGCTATTCCTCCCAGACCGAAACGTTTTGCGTATTCGGCTATTTTGTCCACTCCGAGCATTTTCCCCACTGTATAGAAATATACATCACACGATTCAACAATGGCCTGATGAAGATCGACCCATCCATGCCCACCTTTCTTCCAACAACGATAAGTACGGTTGCCCAGAGTAAAAGAACCATTGCAAAATACTTTTGTCTCGGGAGTAATAACACCTTCTTCCAAAGCGGCGGCGGCAACAATAAGTTTGTAGGTTGAACCGGGAGGATATTGCCCGGAAATCGCCTTATTGGATAAAGGAGCCAATGGATTGTTTTGCAGTTTGTCCCATTGTTCATAAGAAATCCCGCTGTTGAATAAATTAGGGTCAAAAGAAGGCGCGCTGAACATAGCCAGGACCGAACCATCGCGCACATCCAGAACAACAGCCGCTCCGGATCTGCCTGCAAGAGCCTCTCCTGTCGCTTTCTGCAAATCAGCGTCAAGGTTCAACACGATATTGTAACCGGAGACCGGATCAATCCGTCCCAGATTTTTTATTTCTTTTCCGTATACATTTACCTCTACCAGTTCCGCTCCACGGCGGCCACGCATGTAAGAATCGAATTTTTTTTCCACGCCGTGTTTTCCCAAAACATCGCCGTAAGCGTATCGGCCTTCACTTTTTTCCAGATCTTCCTTGCTGATTTCTCCCGTGTAGCCGATGACCGGAGCAAGCATTTCTCCATCCAGATACAAGCGAATCGGCGATACATCAACATATATGCCCGGCAAATCCAATGCATTGGTTTCGATCAGAGCAACTTTTTCCATGCTCACATTTTTTTCTAATTTGATTGGTGAATATGGTTTGGCGTTTTTAGAAATAGACTGATCGTATAAAAACTCCAGCGATTTATTTCGATAGAGGTTTTTAAGTTTCTCAATCGATAATTCGTTGCCTTTTTTTTTGTTGGGTATGTAAATAACGTCAAAGGAAGGCATGTTATCGACAAGAACAACGCCGTTACGGTCCATGATCAGACCGCGCAGAGGCTTGAGATTCCGAAAACGAACAGAATTATTTTCCGATTTCTGCCTGTATTCCGCTCCTTTGACAATTTGTAAATATCCCAGCCTGGCAAGCAGAATGGAAAGGGCAATCAACAAAACATATCCGGCTATTTTAAATTTCTGTCTGAACTCGGGTGGCTCCTGACCGTTTAACAGGTTAGGCTGTTTTTTCATAAAAAAACACCTCCACCCGGCGCATCATATAAAAAAATACGGGAGCAAACAGGCCGGCAATCAGAGACTTCGGCAAAAGAACAAAATATAGGTTCATCAATACATCATATTTAAAGGCTAAATAATAAAATAAGATAACCATAAGGTCTTCCAGAAAAGCGCAAAAAAAACTAAACAAGACAATGATATATATTTTTTCAGCAGCCAGCCGGCTCGAAGCAAAAAATGAAAATAAAAAAATGACGACATAAATAAAAGTAAATAATCCCGGCATTGAACCGGCAACACAATCAAATACAAATCCGGTAATGAATGCCAGGACCGCGCCCCGGGCTAAATCAAGACGAAATCCGGCATAAATAACAACTATTAACGACAACTCAAAAACCAACCGGCCGGAAAAAATTACATCAGTAATAGTTGATTGCAGGATTACTAATATTATCGATAAAAATGGCAGTAATAAATAATAAATCATTGTTGTTTAGTCTTATTTTCCGGGGAAGCCAAAACCAGTACTTCTTCCAATTTGGAAAAATCAACGAACGGAGCGACATTAATTTTCAAAAAAAGGCTGGCCTCCAGCCGGTCAACATGACTGACTTGACCAATCAGCAAACCCTTGGGAAATACTCCACCCATGCCGGAAGAAACAATTACGTCTCCTTCCTGAACATCCTGAGTTTTAGAAATATATTTTAATATGAGACCGCGGGAACCTGCGCCACTGATAATTCCCTGCATTCGCGTCCGCTGCACAATAGCGTCAATATTACTGTTTTCATCGATAAACAGTAGCACTTTGGAGGCATGCCAGGAAACATTAACCAGACGGCCGATTAAACCCGGAGGCACGACGACCGGCATGCCGGCCTTCAGTCCTTGAACTGTGCCTTTATTAATCAATATCGTCTTGGAAAGCGCAGCCTGTTCCCGGCCAATGACTCGCGCGGGAATAAAATTGTAATTATAATCATCTGTAAGAGATAGAAGCTTTTTTAGTCTTTGTGCTTCCAGGTAGCCCTCTTGATATGAAATTATGACCGATTTGAGTTCGTTGATCTTCTTTTTTAAATTTTTATTTTCTTCTTCAATGCCAACCAGAAAAATGTAGCGCAGCCAGGCATCTCTGATACTTTTGATGGAAGCGTTCAAGCCTTTTTGCACGGGCGCAACTGCCTGTAATACGATTTTGCTGAAAAAACCTCTTTCTGCCCCATACTTTAAGTTAACTGAAAGCATCATCAGGGCAATGGCAAGAAGAGCAATGATCAAGATAGCTGTTTTGTATTTCCTTAAAAAAAACATTTTTTACCCAACAGGAAAATAATTATAACGCTGCATCGAACGCTATCTGCCGCAATAAATTGTATTATGTCCCGGACGTTTTTTACACTTGAAGAGCAATATATTTGAGCACATTGAGTTGATCTAACGCTATGCCTGCGCCTCTGGCCACAGCGGACAGCGGATCATCAGTAATAGTTATAGGCAATCCTGTTTCTTCCCGGATAAGGATATCAATATTTTGTAACAGGGCCCCGCCACCTGTCAGAACGATGCCGCGATCAACGATATCACCGGCAAGTTCCGGTGGAGAGTTTTCCAGAGTATCTTTAACCGCATCAACTATAAAAGTTACCTGTTCGTTGATGGCCTCTCTAATTTCTTCCGAATTGGTTTCGGTAATTTTGGGAATTCCCGAAATCAAATCGCGTCCTTTTATGGAACCAATTTTAATTTCTTCAAAAGGATAGGCGCAGCCAATCTCGATTTTGATTATTTCCGCCGTTCTTTCTCCGATAAGTAAGTTGTGCTTCCGCTTCATGTACTGAACGATTGCCTCATCTATCTTATCACCGGCAACTCTCACGGATTTGGAATACACTATTCCGGAAAGGGAAATAACGGCAACCTCCGTCGTTCCTCCTCCAATATCCACTACCATTGAACTTGTCGGTTCGGAAACCGGCAAACCGGCTCCGATGGCTGCAGCCATCGGTTCTTCAATAAGGTAGATTTCCCTAGCGCCGGCCGATTCCACTGCTTCACGCACGGCGCGTCTTTCCACTTGCGTTATTCCCGACGGCACGGCGACGATAATTCGCGGCCGCACCAAAGACTTGCGATTATGGACACACAAAATGAAATGTTTCAGCATTGCTTCAGTCATATCAAAATCAGCAATAACACCATCCTGCATTGGTCTGATAGCAACAATATTACCAGGAGTACGCCCCAGCATGTTTTTAGCTTCACGGCCTACGGCCAGCACCTTTTTCATTCCTCTTGAATCTTGATGCACAGCTACAACAGAGGGCTCATTTAATACTATCCCCTTATCTTTGACATAAACAATTGTATTGGCAGTACCAAGATCAATAGCAAGATCGTTGGAAAATTTTCCTAAAATATAATCAAATAGCATTTATCCTCCTGTTTTTTCACAAATTAATATAATGACTTTCCCCACAGAGTGATTTTCTATACCGTATTTCATTATCCTAATCAACGCCTTTTTAAATTATGTTTGCATTTTGCAAATGACTATAATAATAAGACAAAAGTTTTATTTGTCATTTTACAAATTCATTATCTTTTCGAGGTGATTTTATGCTGAAGTTTTTCCGCGAACATGCACGCGGCTGGTTCATGATTGCCGTTATAGGAATCATTATTCTTGTTTTTGTTCTTTACTTCGGTTCCAGCAGAGGCAGCCGCACCGCAGACGCAATTGCCATCGTCGATAAAAAAATAATCAGTGGCGCCGAATTTCATAACGAATACGAAAAACTGCTGGAGATGACACAACTTCGCTTAGGCGAAAAACTTACTCCCGAGATACTCAAGAAAATGGATCTCAAACGAAAAGCATATAATGATTTGCTGAACCGGTATATTATCTCTGCCAAAGCCGCAGATTTAAAGATTCAAGTTTCCGACGAGGAATTAAGAAATACGATCATGTCGATGCCGGTATTGCAGACAAACGGTGTATTTGATGAACGCAAATACCAGCAAATACTTCGCTATAATAGACTCTCCGCCGAAGATTTCGAAGCTCTCCAAAAAGGCGATATGATCGCGAATAAAATTGGAATGATTGTGCGTGAAGGCATTAAAATTTCCGATCAGGAAATTTACGACTTGTACGCTTTGCAGAACCAAAAAATTAACATTAATTTCGTGCAAATTTCCGGAAAAGATATCAAAAAGAAAATTACCCCGACCCAAACCGAATTGGAAGATTATCTAAAGAGTAACAGCAATATATTTCGTGTCGCCGAACAAATGAAATTTAAATATTTATTTTTCGCGGGCGATTCTTTTCCGCCAAATATCAGTGATTCCGATATTAGAGGCTATTACGGCAGCTACAAAGACAAATATAAGACGAAAGACGGCAAACAATTATCGTTGGACGATGCTAAGGGTGCAATAGTTAAAGAATTAAAGAAAACAAGGGGAATACAAAACGCTTACTCCGAGGCGAAAAAGGCTCATGACATTATCTATCAAGAAGATAATATTGATGCCTATGGCAATAAAAATAATTTAAAAATTAACAATGTAGAATTTTTCCCGATTAATAAGCCCCCGCAGGAATTTACATCCATTAAAAATTTTGCACCCGTAGTTTTAGATTTGCAGAAAGATGAAATCAGTAAAGTCCTTGTTGCCGAAAATGGCTATTATCTTTTGAAAGTTATTGATAGAAAACCAGCTTACGTGCCGAAACTGAGCGCCATAGAAAATGAAGTCAGGAGCCGCTTTATAGAAAGCGAAATACAGATTCTTGCCCAAAAAGAAGCGCAGTCAATTTTAGAGAAAATAAAGTCAGGGGAAACTCTGGATAAAATCGCCAAAGAAAATGGTTTGAAAGTTAACGAAACAGGATTCTTCCAGCCCGGCAATACTATTCCCCAGTTGGGATCCAGCGAGAATGCGGCTGATGTTCTTTTTCAGCTCTCAGCCCAAAAACCATATGCGGAAAAGCCGCTTCTCATCAACAATACTTATGTAATATTAAAACTTAAAGATGTGAGCAAGCTGGATGAGAAAGATTTTGAAGCAAAAAAAACTATGTACCAAAAAATACTGATTTCCATCAAAAGAGAAGAAGCCATACAGACGTGGCTGGAAGGCAATAAAACAGCCATGATCAAGGAAAAAAGGATTAAGATTAAAAAACAAGTAGAAGATTTATAATGTAAAAAGGGGATGGTTTTCATCCAACCGTCCCCTTTAATTTTTTGGTGGAGCTGAGGAGGATCGAACTCCTGACCTCTTGAATGCCATTCAAGCGCTCTCCCAGCTGAGCTACAACCCCAGTAAACTATTGACTAATTGTGTAGCCCATTAACACAGGCCATAATTGATTGTCAACAGATTTTAACTTGACATTTTGTATCCCGTCTATATAATCGCGCCCGTGCCGGAGTGGTGAAACTGGTAGACGCAGGGGACTCAAAATCCCCCGTTCGCAAGGACATCTCGGTTCGATTCCGAGCTCCGGCACCAATTTAAAATACCAGAAACAGAGAAATTATCCCTTTTATTTTCCCGCGGATTAATAATTACTTTAAGAACATAAAGAAAAGAATTTGTTTTTTTAATCTACTCATCCCGTTGCTTCCTGGCAATTACAGGACTTGTATTTAAATGATTCACTTGTTGTTTAAGTTCATTAAGTTGCTTTTGTAAATCAAAAATTTGCTCCTGGCATAATTGTAATGCCTGACTACCTTCCAACGCAATGGCAAATTGTTGAATGTTCATATACAGAACAATTGACAGAGATGTGCCTGCATTTAGAATTTTATAAGTTTTGCCTATCGCTTCCTCAATATTTATTTTTTGCGTGGTCGTATTATAGGAATCCATAGTTTCACATACCGCACCATGTTCTGGCGGTCCGCAGATTTCTTCATATTTTTTTCGCGCTCCCCGGAATGGTTCACCTTGTCCAGAAAGAAACCAAGCTTCACTGAAGTCAAAGCGATTGCAAAACACTTTCATGAATTCAGCGCTGGGACGTATTCTTTTAGCGCGATATTGACTAATATTACTGGTGTTTATCTTTAAAAGATCACTCAAAGACTCATTAGTTAATTTATCACTTTGGCAAACGTAATTTATTGCCCATCTAGTGCGATTTTTTAATTCATCATCTACCATAAATTACCTGAATTGTCTATTTTTTTGTTGTAACAAAACCGTTAATCTGCTTTATTTTAAATACTTTCAACAACTTATAATTAACAAAACGCACTCGTAAAAATATTTAACTGCTAAGATTAAAATTTACTTGACATAATTAAATATTTGATTTATAATCACATTCAATATTGTAATTTTTAAGTCAAAAAAAGGAGTTTTTAACAATGAAAAAAATTCCCCCAAACATGAAACCCAACGATATCCGGAAGGCTTTGTTGGATGCCGACGTCAGGCAAGCATCTATTGCCCGCGATCTCGGAGTATCCAATGAAACTGTTTATAGCGTAATTGAGGGTCGCGCTTCTCATCGCGTCCGGGAACACATTGCCCAAAAAATTGGAATTGACATTAAACGCATTTGGCCAAACCCTTATCTTTTGGGCGGTCCACGCAAAGCAGGAAGGCCCTTTTGCCAAGGCCATCGCAAGGAAACATAAACCAATTCTTAAGAATCGCGTTTTCATGGCCACTTTATAACTTAATCAAAAAGGCTTTTCAATGACTAAAAACAGAAAACCAGGCTGATCAGCGCAAACGGTTATTTTTAAAGAGATGGAGGAACTGGTCATGAATGAAAATCTTATTTTTGCAATTGAAATTATAGAAGGAAAAAAAAGAGAATACAAAAATATGAAAAGAAATTCAGAAGGGTTTTGTATGGGAGTAAAAGAAGCCATTAATGCGCAAATTCAGAAATGCGATACTTGTCTTGAGTATCTAAAATCAATTAACGAAAGCATAACGACATGAATGCATGCTCACAATCAAGCATCCAAATATCTGCTGCTGGCAAAAGAAACTTTCCTTAAATCTTAGCGAAAGACCATAATCGATGGAGAAGATTTCATGGAAAATTGCAAATAACCATGTCTTGAATCAGCAGGCATCAAGATCTGTCTTCCCGATATGACTCATTTGAATTTCTTCCCATTTAATATTTTAAGCTATCAATTCCTCCTTCTTTTCCGAATGCTGAAATGATGGATGCGATCGCTTCCTTCTCTGACTGAAGGCGACAATGATTGCTTCAGTCGCTCCTTCCATTGTTATTCTCTCTGTATTGATGACCATATCATAGTGTGCGGGATCGGTGAGATCAGCATTAAAATACTTTCTTACGAACGCCCTGCGGTTATTTTCCGTTTTAACGATATATTGTTCCGCCTCGGCTTTTGTATATCCTCTGTCATCCATAAAATGTCTGATTCTTAATTCTATAGGAGCAATTATTCTGACCTTGAATGTCCTTTGCCGCGGCAGAACATAACTTGCGCCCCTGCCAACCATAATTACATTGCCGAAGGCTCCAATAGTTCCCACTACTTTAGTCAGATGCTGTAAATATTCCCCCGGCCAGGGACGATTTTCTCCAAACAAAGAAGACAGAAGTGTTTCCCTGAAGGTTACTTCTCTTTCATCCAGAGATTGTATTACCTTTCTGCTCATCTTGGCACTGTCCGCAACATGCTGAATTATCTGGCCGCCGATCAGGTCCAATTTTAGAGCCTTCGACAGCCTTCTTGAAATTTCACTTCCACCGCTTCCCGGCTCCCTCGATATAGTAATTACCGGACCACCTTGGAAATTCTCTATTTTGATTCCCTGTTTTAAAACTTTGTCCAGCAGTTTACGCCACTTATCCAATTGCTGCGAAACCATCTGGTCCATGATTGTTTGTTTATCTTCCCCTTCATTAGAAACCGTTGCTTTAATAGATAAGTCCCTTGTGTAATCAGGGCAATAGCTTCCAATCAAGGAGTCCTTTTCTAATTTAAACCTTTTTTGACATTCCCTGCGCCAGGCGCAAATACCGCAAATGTGCATTTCTACCGTCATAATAATCACCTTCCTTCTTGTCGACAATAGCTTTTCATTTGTTAACTCAATGCCTCAAAACCGGCAACAATATCCAGCAGTTCTTCGGTAATTGTCATCTGACGCGTACGGTGAAACTGCACGTGCAGATCCATCATTTGTTCTTCGATATTCTTTTCCGCGTTCTGCATCGAAGCCAGGCGACTGGCATTCTCGCTGGCCAGTGATTCGGCAAACGCACGGTAAAGCGAAACGAAAAGATACTCTCTGATCAGCGAAGAAAAAATTTTATCGCCGTCCATACGGTAAATGGGCAAGCTCTTGGAATCCCATTTTTTGCGGGCTATTTCTTTAAGCCAATCGCGATTTACAGGCAGGAGTTGAACCTTGTAAGGACGATAGTTGGAGCCGCTGATATAATCGTTGTAGAACAGCATAAAATGATCAACATTCTGCTTAAAATGCCACTCTTCAATAATCATAATGATTTCCTGAACCAGCGGTGTTATGCCCGCCGTGGAACTGGGAGTCGCCAGTAATTCATCGATAGGTTGTCCGGCATCCTCAACATAATCGGCCACGCGCGCACCCACCGCCAGCACCTTGCGGTTTTCTTTTTTCACACCTGCTTCTTTGATGTTATCCAGAGCAAAAACGGAAATCTGTTCGTTGAGTTGTCCGCACAAACCCTGATCGGAACCGAAAACTATCGCGCCCATACGCTTAACAACCGCGTCTTTGCTTTGCATCATAGCTCCCATGCGTTCCTTGAGCACAATTTGCAGTCCCATCTCTACGGCCCGGTTATAGTCTTCAAGAGACTCCACCGCCTTTTGATATTGCCGGATACTCACGGCGGCCAGAGCTTTCATCGTTTTGACCACCGATAAAAGATCGCCTGCGCTTTTAATCCTTCTTTTCAGGGATTCAGTTGTTTGCATTTGCTTCCTCAGCCTCTTCGAACGGCGCTATGGCCGGTTTGATTTTATTCATAATGCTGTCGCGATCAGCCATTTCCAGTTTTTTGCCGGCTTCAATGCGCCCGCACAATTCCGGCAATTGTTCATTGACGGTTTGCAACAGGTGATTCTCCACTTCGCGGACATTTTCTGCCGGCACCTTATCCAGCGCTCCACCGGTCACGGAAAGCAAAGAGGCGATCTGTTCGGAGGCGCGCAGAGGTTTGTACTGACCCTGTTTGAGAATTTCACGCACACGCCATCCTCTCTCCAGTATCCGCTTCGTGCTTTCGTCCAGCCTGGTGCCGAAACGCGAGAATGATTCCAGCTCTTCAAATTGCGAGTAGGACAGGCGCAAGTCGCCTGCTACTGACCGGTAGGCGGGCAACTGCGTCTTGCCGCCAACGCGGGAAACTGATTTACCGACATCCACTGCCGGTAGAATACCTTTGCTGAAAAGAACCGGCGACAGGTAAATCTGACCGTCTGTAATGGAAATCAGATTAGTCGGAATGTAAGACGACATGTCCTGCGCTTCCGTTTCCACAATGGGCAGAGATGTGAGAGACCCGCCGCCCAATTCCGGCCGCATATGTGTGGAACGTTCCAGCAGACGCGAGTGAATATAAAATATATCTCCGGGGAAGGCTTCGCGTCCGGGCGGCCGCCTTAAGAGCAGCGACACTTCCCTGTAGGCACGGGCATGCGATGTCAGATCATCATAGATGATCAGAACATCACGTCCCTGCTCAACAAAATACTCTCCCATGCTCGTTGCTGCGTAAGGCGCGATAAACTGCAGGCCCGGCGTGTCTTCACCGGTGGCCACGACGACAATACATGATCCCATGACGCCGTGATCGCGCAGATCGGCGATAACCTTGGCGACATCGGCGCTTTTCTTGCCGACGGCGCAATAAATGGAGATAATTCCCGTTTCTTTCTGATTAATGATCGTATCCACGGCAATAGCCGTTTTGCCGGTCATTCTGTCGCCTAAGATAAGTTCGCGCTGGCCGCGTCCAATGGGAATAAGCGCGTCAACCACCTTCAGGCCGGTCTGCAGAGGAACTGTCACCGGTGAACGATCCATAACCGCCGGCGCCGGTCTTTCCACCGGAAGGCGCATGACTGTATTGACCTCGCCCAAACCATCAAGCGGACGCCCGAGGGGATCGACCACCCGTCCCAGAAGCCCGTCTCCCACCGGCACATCCAGAACACGCTTGGTGCGGTGCACCTCCGATCCTACCTGCAGGTTTTCACTGGGGTCCAGAAGGATGACGCCGATTTCCGTCAGGTCTATATTAAAAACAAGGCCCATATAGTTTCCTGCAAAGCGAACCAGTTCTTCCGCGCGGATATGCGGCAGACCCCCGACCCTGGCAATATCGCGTCCGACAAATTGCACCGTGCCGATTTCTAATTGTCTCAGTTCAGGATTCTGCTCGTCCAGAACCTTTTCCATGGTATCAAATGTATCGTCCAGAAAAGTTTTTAATTCCTTACTTTCCAATGGGCTAGACTCTTGATTCATTCTTCGCCTCCTGACATTATTATCTTCATGCCGCGTGTGCCTCTTTCTGGAGCGTTTCCGTTAAACTTTCCACCAGCGTCTCCAGATACTCATTGAGACTCCAGGCGATCTTATGTCCATTCACCCGCAATTCAATGCCCGACACAATCTCCGGCTGCCTCATATACCGCAGAGTAAAACCGTTGGTTATCTGCTTTTTCAGAACCTCTTCAATTTGCGCCTGCCGGGACGCGGAAATGCTGAAAGCGCTCTGGATGATAACTTTATTGCCGCCACCTCTAATGGCATTGCGCATTTGAATGCTTTTTTCTTCATCGAGGGCTTTAACCCGGCGGATGAATTCATCCACAATCCGTTCCTCCAGATCGGCGTCCGCCAGATCGCTCAAGGCCTTACGCGCCGTGGCATATAATTGCTTGGCGGCGCGCTGGCGCAAATCATAGAAAAAAGCGTCGTGTTCGCGAACCAGCATATCCTGCCAGCGCGCCTTGACCTGATCAACTTCCACGCGTACTTTTTCCATCAGCTCCTTGCGTTTGGCATCAGCGGCCATTGTCGCCTCATTGAGCATCTTTTCTTTTGCTTCGTTGAGCAACTGGTTGCGCTTTTCATAAAGCCCGGCAGCCTCGGTTGCCTTGACTTTCAACTCTTCGGCTTCGGCAAACCGCGCGGCAATCTTCGCTTCTCTATCGTCCATCGCTTTGATAATCCGCCCGAAAAGAAATCGCTTCAGCAGATAGACAAGCAAAAGAAAATTGAAGATCTGGCAAAATAAAACAAACCAGTCGATATGCATAAATTATCCCCCTGCCTTTACAAAGTGACCCCAGAAAGGATTGGCAAAGATCAAAATCATGGAAATAACGAAGCAGTAAATAGCGATAGATTCAATCATGGCCAGTCCGACAAAAAGCGTCCGGGTCAGAGAATTTCTTTCATCCGGCTGCTGCGCGATAGCGGCCAAAGCCTGCGCGATGGCCTGTCCCATGCCCAGAGCTGGTCCGATAGATCCGATCCCCATTGCCAATCCCGCGGCGAATATTGATGCCAACGCGACGATGCTTACACTATCCATAAAAACTCCTCCTTTATAAAAAGTTTTTTAAACTGTTGTAACGCTTTGTTGTTTTACTTCAACATGAGCATGATGTTCATCTTCCGCCAGAGCTGACGCGATATAAACCATGGAAAGAATCGCGAAAATATAAGCCTGAATTACGCCGATTAAGAGCCCCAGCGCCTGCATAACAACCGGAAACAAAAGCGGAGTGACGGCCAGCAGAATACCGATGACTTTTTCATGGCTCATAATGTTGCCGAAAAGCCGAACCGTCAGAGCGAGAGTCCGGGATAGTTCCCCCATTACGTGGAAAGGGAAAAATATGAAATTAGGCTGAAAATATTCCTTCAAATAATGGAAAAGACCATTGCGCGAAATGCCGTAATAAGGAACAGCGATGAATACACATAGCGCCAGAGAAGCGGTAGTAGTAATGGAAGATGTCGGCGCGACAAATCCCGGCACGATAACCAGCACGTTGGAAGTGCAGATGAATAAGAAGAGCGTCCCGATAAGGGGAACGTAATTATCCGCTCCTTTTTTCGTCATCTCGGATATTTCACCGCGGACGACAGAGATAATGACTTCCAAAAAATGCTGCCATCTGGACACATTCATTTCCGAAGAAAGGTTGCGGGTAGCCAGCCAGGAAATGACCAGTAGAATCGCCATGACGAGCCAGGTATAGAGAATCGTCACGTTCAGCGTGATGAATCCCCAACTCCAGATAATTACCTGATCCGGACTGATCTGATTGAGAGATACAATTTCCATATCGAATCCTCAGTTGGCGGCTTTTATTATCCGCCGTGTTTATTCAGTGAGCCGTTTCCACAGCGTTTTGCGGTCCCAGACGATATGTTAAAATCTTCCTTATAATAATAAAACCCAGCATGGCCGAGGCTAGACGCTCCCAATGTCCTCCACCCATCACTAGATAAAATCCAGACAGTACAACCGCCATTCGTAAAATAAAACTGGTCAGCATCAGACGCGCGGGGCTTTTCGCGGACGGCAACCGCTGCACTGTCTGCCAAAGCGCTATGAAATAAAACGCTCCAAAGAACAGCCCCGCGATAAAAGCCGTGATCAATGTAAATATCAAAGCCGCATCAAGACTGTAGTTCATCATCTTCATCTTCCTCGATAATTTTACTGCGAACTTTTCTCACCCAATAGGCGGCGTTAATACATCCGACAAGCACTCCGAAAATAAGAAACATCAGCGCCCACGAGTACTGGCTGGGCCAGGTGCGGTCAATCCAAAGACCAATGGCTATTCCGACCAGAGTGGGAATGGCTACCGCCCAGCCGACAATGCCGAACATGCCCATACCGAACCAGACAGTCTCGTCTTTGTGCCGAAGCGCCTTCCGCCGCAGAGCTTCTTTTTTGGCCACCTGCTCAGTGAAATGATCCGCCATTTTCCGGCGGCGCGTACCGGGTGTTCGTCTTATTTCAACCATGTTTTATTCTCCCTACTTTAATTCCACAAAACGTCTAATCAAACTTGCTTCCAGTCTGGCCGACGCGGACCGAACCATTTTTTCCCGTTCATCAAGAACGTCATATTGCTGCACAACGACCTCTTTTAGTTTTCCCAGGTCGGGCGCACGCACGGCGTTGCGCGTGGATACCAGAACATCCGGCCCTTTTTTCACCAGCGTACCCACATCCATCGCCAGCAATTCCTGCCCTCCGCCGATCGGTTCATACGTGAAGATGCCGGGGGCAAGGGTGGCCACAAAATCAATATGATTCGGCATCAGACAGAAAGATCCGTTTTCCGCCTCGGCGATAATCTTTTTTACTTCCTGCTTCAGCATTACTTCCGCCGGCAATAAAATTTTAAGCATCATGGGAAATCTTCGCCTCATCAATTGGGCCGATCATATAAAGAGCGCGTTCCGGATACTCGGCAAACTCATCGTTGAGTATCCGTTCGCAACCGATTAACGTTTCTTCACGCGAAACCATCTTACCCGCCGTTCCTGTAAACTGCTCCGTCACAAAGAAAGGCTGAGTAAAAAATCTCTCCAGTCGGCGGGCGCGGAACACTGTGCGCTGGTCCTCGCGGGAGAGTTCCGAAATTCCCAGCATGGCGATAATATCTTTAAGATCTTCATAAATCGCGAGCGTCTTGCGAATCTCCTGCGCGATTTTGTAATGGCGTTCGCCGGCGATGTTCGGCATCAGCATTTTGGAGCCGGACTGAAGTAGGTCAATCGCCGGATACAAACCTTCGCTGGCCCGCTTTCTAGACAGCGCGATAGTCGCGGAAAGATGTCCAAACGTATGCACGGCGGAAGGATCGGTAAAATCGTCCGCGGGAACATAGACAGCCTGAATTGATGTGATAGCGCCTGTCTTGGTATTACATATACGTTCTTCAAGCTCGGCCAGTTCCGTGGCCAGTGTCGGCTGATAACCAAGACGCGAAGGCAGCTGACCTAACAAACCTGACACTTCCATGCCGGCCTGAATGAAGCGGAAAATGTTGTCAATCATCAGGAGCACATCCTGTTTGGCATCATCACGGAAATATTCCGCCATCGTCAGCGCCGAATGTCCGACGCGGAAACGTGCACCCGGCGGCTCGTTCATCTGACCGAAAACCATCACGGTATTGCCCAGAACTCCGCTTTCTTCCATTTCACGGTAAAGCTCCTCGCCTTCGCGGCAGCGCTCGCCGATCCCGCAGAAGATGCTCATGCCTTCATGCGCGCTGACTGTGTTGTGAATCATTTCCGTAATCAAAACTGTCTTGCCGACGCCCGCTCCACCGAAAAGTCCCGCTTTTCCTCCTCTTTCCAGTGGCGCCAGAACGTCAATAGCCTTGATGCCCGTTTCAAAAATTTCCGACACGGTGGATTGATCCCGCAGAGGAATCGGTTTCCGATGAATGGAGCGTATTTCTACGTCTTCAACATTCCCTTTCTTATCGATTGTCTGGCCAAAAACATTGAAGACCCTTCCCATAAGCTCTTTGCCCACGGGAACCTCAAGCGGCTTGCCTGTGTCAATTACCTTAGAACCTCTGGCGAGACCCTGGGTGGGCGTCAGGGCGACCCCCCGGACAGTATTGTTGTCGAGCTGAGTAAATACCTCGATGATTACCTGTCCCTCATCGCCGGCCTTGAGAACATTGCGGATCGCAGGCGCCGTCGGAAAGTGGACATCAACAACGCTGCTGCGGACGGATAAAACCTTTCCCTGATTGATTTGCTCGCTTTCCACGTTAATCTCCTCTTTTATTCTGTAAAAATTAATACATCTCTTCCTCTTTTTTAATGCCTTCCCTTAACTAACAGGAAAGAGCAATGGCCATGCCATAAAAATAATTTTTGTATTTTAATTTCCGTTTCTGCTTTTACGCGCGGGCAGCTACGCCCGGCGAATGCCGGGGGAATCCAGTTTTTTTAAATGGTTATGGATTTCAATTTACAGGGAATGATTCCATTAAGAAATGAACAAAGCCATTATTTCTCTTATCGGACATTCATGAATTATCAAGAGAGGAAATAAACGGAAATACGAAGTAAACGTCACTGGAAAAGTCACACAAAAAGATTTGCGGACATCTGGAAATAACAATAACCTTTAAAAATAGACGCTTACCAACAACGACATTTACTTCACCCCTGATGACTCAAATGTCGCGGATCGGTCTTATCTAACTTTTCAGACCACTGTCGTGATAGACCTTGAAATTCCTCCATGACATGTTGGATTTTCAAGGTATCATGTGACCACGACTGAACGAAAGATAACAAATTCAACATTATGTCTGTTGCCATCTTTTTCTTTCTGTTTTCAGTTCCTGCGTCATGGATGCGATCATGTTCGGACCAATGGATACGTGCCTGTCCACAATGAGGCCGTCGCAAACGATAAGTCCGCAAGAGGGAAGCACCGCCGTGTCAATGACGCACCACTCCGGAATCATCTCCTCCAGAGGAGTTGTCAGAGCCTTAACGCAAAACCAGGTGTCATCCGAGGCCTTGAGTGCATAGCCACTCCTGTATTTCTTGGCATAGACGAACATGTCGTATGTTGCGTTTTTTACGGCATTGACAAACGATTCCTCGTATGACGAGTCAAAAGCGAAGGATTTGTTGAAGCCATCCTTATAAAGCGCTTTGCGAGCCTCGCTGTAGTCATTTATGATCTTCAGCGGTTTGGCTGCAATGGCGCACAGGAGACGTTTGTATTGGGCAAGGAAAGCATCTGCACTCGTTGTTTTAAGCAGTGTCATTATATCCTCTTTTCAGTTAATAATTCCACTCCGCATGGCTTGCCGGAAATTTATTTAATTCCGTTCTTAATTTTTTCCAGTTGGGCAGATATTTATCCATGTAGAAAAGAAATTTATCTTTGTGATGTCGTTCGCGGAAGTGAATCATTTCGTGCACAATAATATATTCCAAACAGCGTTCAGGTTTTTTTGCCAATTCAAGATTAATCCAAATCCTTTTCTTTTCTATATTGCAGGAACCCCATTTTGTTTTCATCTGTTTTACCTGCCAGTCATTAATTTTTATCTGCAAGATCTTCTCCCACTTACGAATTATGGCAGGAATCTGTTCTTTAAGTTGCAGCCGATACCATTCAGTCATTATTTCGTGCCGCTTCTTTATGGATGCGCCTGGGCGCATATAAAGTTCAATATGCGTTTTGTTTCTCAATACAATCTTTGGTGGCGCTTCTTTCTCAACAATATGCAACAAGTATCTTCTGCCTCTGAAATAATGGCTTTCCCTTTGCTTGTATTCTCTTGCAGAAATCCTTTCCTGTTCTGCAAATCTACGTTGATGCCTTTTAATCCACCCTAATTTGGAAACGGCAAAAAGCCTAATGGCGTCTTTGTTCATATTCAGCGGTGCGGCAATTCTTACCCTTCCTGTCGGCGGGTAAACACCAAGATGGATGTTTTTGATGTTTTTGCAAACCACATCTATCTTTATATTGCCGATATTCAGTTGTTCCATTAATATTCTCGCTGATTTCTGACGATGTTTAAAACATATTCAGGGGTCGGGTGTTCAACTCTATGCCGGTTAAGCGCCTCTTCAATCACATATTTAACAGCTTTAGTTTTCTGAATATTGTCCCGCCAACTGTCTTTTTTTGTTTTCATAATTTTTTCATCCAGCTCATTGGCCAGCGCTTCGTTGTTACCCAGATTATCAAACAAGGCTCTCTTGGCTTTTGTATTCAAAGACGAAGGATATTCGGTTGCGGTGTTCGGTTTTTTCACTTTACAAGAAAGCTCGATTATTTTCTGCAAATACTTCTCGTATTCCAGAGTTTCTTCTTTCCTCATTTTGATGAGTTCGTTCAAAAGAACACTCATTTTCTCGTAATACATCGGGTTTGTGGGGCTTTCTTCGATGATGACTTTGCGCAGGTTATTTTCGATGGTTTCCGCCATTGCAGTCTTGTTGCGTTTTATATTTTCCGGTAAACCTTTGATGGCATCTTCGCCTTTTTCTACTAAAAGTTCCACCAGGCTTAAATCGTCGAAGTTTGCCAGCATGCGGCTTTCTTCCGCGCCGATGTAGCTGTCAATCAAATGCCGCATCGCCGGTTCGAATTGTTTCAAATCAATATAGTCGCCGCTGGCCAACTGGATTTCTTTGCGCAGGTTTTCAAAATGTTTAATGTCGGCTTTGATTTGTTCTGTTTCTTTGTCTGTATAACCTGCTTCTTTCATTTCATCGGCGATGTTGGCATAAGCGCGGATAAGTGCAATGGTGAGTTTATATAACGAAACTCTTTTAGGTTCCGTGTCTTTCAGATCGTCAGGGTTTTCCATATTCTTGCCGCAGAAAAAGCGAATGTGCGCCAAAGTGTCTTTGGGCGGGTCAACATCTTCACATAGTGTCCTGATGGCTTCCAGGGCATCATCCAGGCGTTCCCTGCCTTTTTGCAGGCGGTCTTTCAATAAACCTTCCACATCAGCTTTTTCATAAGCGTCGAAAGCGCCGGTGGTGTAATCTGTAAAAGCGTTTTTGAGACTGTCGAATAAATCCATGTAGTCAATAATATAGCCGTAATCCTTATCGTCGCCGTCCAAACGGTTGACGCGGCAGACCGCCTGAAACAGCCCGTGATCCTGCATTTTCTTGTCGATGTATAAATAAGTGGCAGGCGGCGCATCAAATCCCGTAAGCAGTTTATTGACCACGATGAGCAATTTCATCTGCGCCGGTTCGTCAACAAATTTTGCTTTTACCTCTTTTTCAAACTGTTCAACTTTCTTGATGGCTTCGTCAGGCGCTTCATTGAAATATTCCGCCAGCATTTCTTGATAAATCTCAAAGCGCTTTAATCTTTCCGTATAACCTTCGCCTGTTTCTTCGCCTTTTATATCGGTATAAGTGGGAACAAATGATGTAACGATGGCGCAATGATTCAGCCCCGCATTTTTAAACAGCTCATAGTAACGGCAGGCATTATAAATGCTGTCTGAAATCAACATGGCGTTGCCTCTGCCGTTTTGCAGGCGTTCCTTTTTCGCCATGTCCATCATCATATCCATCACGATTTTTTCCAGGCGCGATTTTGAACTGAAAACTTTTTTCAGCGTTCCCCATTGCTGCTTGAGTTCGGTTTTAGCAAATTCCGTCAGACCTTTTGTCTTTAAATCAAACCATTCATCAATCTTGGCCAGAGAGGTAATGTTTTGCTCAATGTCCCTGGCTTCATAGCGCAAATCCAGCACAACTTTGTCGGCAACGGCTTCATCAAATTTATAGGTGTGAATGAATTTTCCGAATATTTCAAAACTCGTTTGTTTGTCAGTTTTCAAAAGTGGCGTACCGGTAAAACCGATGAATAAGGCATTTGGCAGGAAATATTTCATGGCGTCATGCAGTTTGCCGGACTGGGTGCGATGGCATTCATCCAGAAACACATAGATGTCGCCTTTGGCTTTAAAGTCCGTGGGGATGCTGCTTTTTAATTCCTGCAAATAGGCATCCACATACCCTTCTTCTTTGCCACCGAATTTATGTATCAGCGAACACATCAGCCAGGGTGAAGTGTCGTTGAGTTTGTTTAGTAAATCCTTCCCGCTTTTAGTGCGGTAAATGTTTTCCGAAATGCCTTTATAAACCTTTTCAATCTGTTCATCCAATTCTTCACGGTCGGTAATGATCAGCACCCGGCCGTTGGGATTGTATTCCCGTATCCATTTGGTCAGCCAGACCATCGTCAGGCTCTTGCCGCTGCCCTGCGTGTGCCAGATGATGCCGCCTTCTTGGCGTTTTATATGGTCTTGCGCAGCTTTCGTGCCGAAATACTGGTTGTGCCGGCATAGTTTTTTTATGCCCCGGTCATAGACGATAAAGTCATGCAACAATTCAATAAAGCGTTCCTTATTGAGCAATTCCACGATATTTTTATCCAGCGGATGATTGTATTTGGCCGCTCTGTCACGTATAGGTTTCGTCAGCGTCAGCAGGTAATGGTCATTCTTATTGATTTCTTCGTTGACTTCCTTCCACTTTAAAAAGTATTTTTCCTTATTTGTATCAGGATCGATTGCTCCATAACGGATTCCTTCAATATCATTTCCGGCCATGACATACTGAACGGTGGAGAAAAACGGCTTGATGAAGATATGTTTTTGGTTGTCCAGGTTCTGGCGGATGCCTTCGGAGATGGAAACCGTGCTGCGTTTGAGTTCCAATACACCCAGTGCAATGCCGTTGACATACAAAACAATGTCCGGGCGTTTTTTATGGATGCCTTTTATGGTCACTTCTTCGGCAATAGCAAAGTCGTTTTCCAGCGGATGTTGCCAGTCAATCAGCCAGACGGTTTCCTTGTTGTGTCCGGTTTCCGGCTGCACATTCACGCCGTAGCGCAGTAGGGAATAAACGGCTTTGTTTGCATCATAGAGGGATTTGCTCTGATCGTTGACGGCCTTGCCGAACGCATAAAGGGCTTTGTTAATCAGGTTGAGGCTGTATTTTTTTCTGGTGAGATAAGCGGTCAGGATTTCTTCTTCAACATTGCTGTTGTTTTCCCGTTCCTCCCAATTGCCCAAATAACGGTAGTTCAACTCATCTTGAAAAAGATTGATAATCCTGTTTTGGGTTTCGCGTTCTTTTTTACCGATGTTACTCATTCTTTATATTGGATTCCGTTAATCAAATAATATTTGTGAATTTATCATAGCGTTTTTAATGTTAATATCAGAAAAAAAAGGCATCTCCAATTTATGCTTCCATTCTTTATCATCATAAATAAATTCTTTAATACTTTTCAAAGAAATCTCTTTCCCTAGGTATTTTAATTCTTGCATTGTCATATCTACTGTGGTCCATAATTCCAAGGTATCATTTGTTTGTTTACGAAATTGCTCTAACCAGATTAATACATCGTCACCATACCATCTCTTAAAATAATCTAATGCCTTACTGATATTGTCACTTGAAATAAATCCTGAGAAATTACCGGATTTTTCATTTTTTATATAATTGTTCTTAAGGGCGATTTGTTCTGGACCTTTATACTTTGTCTTGGGATTGTAAGGGCCTGCTGCTTTTCTCAAGTAACCTTCAGCATTAACTTCTATATGCCTATGCAATAAGTAAGATAGTTTAGTATATCGTTTTCTGCCCAACGGATATTTCGAGTTGGAAAACTTATGTGTTAAGGTTGCAATTATTACGGCTTCGTTAATTTCCCAATTATGTTTGAGAATTAACTTTTCCTTCGGAGGTAATTGAATAATTTTAGTTTGAAAATCAAATTCTCTTTTGCTTGACAATCGTATTTTCCCCGTTAATAAATTTTGCATCATGCCTTGCATGAGCATTTTGTATTTATTCAATTTCTTTTCCAGAGCTGCTATCTCCGCATCCATATCGGATAGGATTTGGGCAATGCGGGTCTGTTCAGATTTTGATAATGGAAATGAAATTGTAAGATTCTTTAATGCCTCTTGATTTATATTTGTGTTTGCACTTACTGTGCTATTTGATAATAATTTACTTCTAAACGCAGTGGTATAAAAACAATATTCTTTAAATTCAGTTGTTAAAAAATCATAATCTCGAAAACGAATAATAAATCCACTAAACACAGTATCTTTTAGATTGTTCTTAATAACACAAGTTAAACCGACGCCATCAGGTTTAACAGATGACCTTATGAAAACAACATCACCTTCTTTTAGATTATAAAGTTTTCTTTCCGCATCATTGCTATTAATCAGACCTAAATGTTTGTTTGATGATATTCTTGTTTTACCGAAAACATCCATTAGGTTAACAAAGGGGGACCCAAATCCAAAATCGTTTGATGATTTATTGATTCCATTTTTAAACGAACCTATCTCCCCCAACTTCTTTACTTTCCAACCTTCTTTCGGTTTCAGCAACACCTGCATAGCGCCTTGCTTGATTGCTCGTTTTTTGGAAATGAGTTTTTCTAATTCGGTAATGAGCGCATCGGCATCGTTTAAAGCTTCGGCAATAGCAGTTTGCTCGGATCGAGTTGGTGGTAGGGGTACAGAAATATTTTTGACGATTTTAGAACTTAAACCGTCCATAATACCACCAACTGAGAGTTTTTTAATCTGATTGATAAGGATGTTCGATGCAAAAAAATGAAGTAAAAGTTCTGCATTTATTTTGCTATCATCAAGCCTTAACCTGATTAAGTGACTGTCCATTATTCCCGCTTCAAATTTAGCTGGGACAATCATACATTTACCAATTGTGCCCATCATGGAAATAATAAAATCGCCAGTTTTGAGTTCACATGAATTTAGCTGTTTGAAGTGTTCTCTTGAAATAAATCTATTGCCTATCTCCATATCTTTTTCATAGACATTCTCTTGCCCATAAACGCGGAAGCCTGCATTAGTTAATAATTCCTTTTTCAATTGACTACCAAATGGACCAATCTTTATACCATTTGCTTTCTCAATCAATTGAGTAATATCAAAGTCATTCCAATCACTCGGAATTATCCCCACCTCAGTTTTCTTAAACCCTCTTGGTATTTCCATTGCTTTTACCATTTAATCCGGTTTATCCTGGCTTGAAGTTCGGCCAGTCTGCCGATCAACTCTGCAAAGATCAGGGATTCCGCATAGATCATATTTTCCCGCATCTGCTGATAATCGTTTTCCCATGCGCCAAGCAGGGCATCCGGCGGGATAAAACGTATTTTATCCGGGCTGTGATTTGCGTAATCCAACCCCGGAAGACTGTTAAACAGGCGGCGATGTTCAACAATTGTTTGGTACAGTTGAGCATCCCTTAGCGCCTTTTCCGCGAATTCCGTCCGGCTTAACTTTTCGATGTCGTAAAGGTGACGGCTCAGGCGGTCAACGCGCATTTTCTCCTGAGGACGTTGAAATTCTTCGTGGAGCAGGAAGATTTTCTCCAGAAAAGTTCGTTCAGGATTGACGGTTGGTATATTGACCGGTTTATCGGCAAAGGGTTGTTCAGAAAAGTTTTCCGCCACCAGTGTGCCAAAATATTTGTGTGTAAAGGGTTCTGTCAGCGAACGGCTGCCAATTTCAAGCAGGACGCCGGGTTTTAAATAGGTTTCCTGTTCGGTCAATTTCGGATAATAGATTTCAATAATGACGGGATCCTGATCGTGGTTTTTCACCTCGCGGACTTTTACCGTAACCTCTGCAAAGTCTGCTCCTGTAAATTTATTTCGGAGTTCTTGCACAAAAACAGTGGTTAGAAATTCATAGGATTTTCTTCTTAATTTGCGAATAGCGGCTGCGCTCAACATCCCTTTAAAACCGAGATACTCCCGATTCAGCGCCAAATCGATGTCTTCCGAAAAACGCTGGATAAGATTCCAGCCCTTGCTTAGCGAAGTGCCGCCCTTGAAAACCAGCGCCGATGCACATTCCATTGAAAATATCAGGGCCAAGATGTGCACCGCCCACCAGTCTTTTTCAATAACAAAGGCCGGCAAACCAGCGCGCTTACCGGTTTCGGTGTAGATATTAAGCCGCTGCTGATCAGATAATTTCAGCCATTCTTTCAGATGCGTCAAGTCATTCATTGGGCAGCCCACTGACAACCGGCCGGAGTAATTTTCTGATCCATTCAGGCGCAAGTTTTATATCGTGCTGCAAATGATAGGGTTTCTCTTTTTTCAGCAATTCTCGAATCTTTTCCAGTTCCTGATCGCTGACTTTGTCTTTGCCAATGGTCCGCAATGCCTGCACAGCCAGTTTACTGAGCTCACCAATAGCGGCTAAATTTTTTGCGCTTGTTTTTTTGAACGTGATCGTCTGTTTGCCCAATTTTATTTTCCGTGCTGAGGCATCCGTGTAAAACACCACATTTAAAGGCACTTGAGTGCTCAATCCGAGTTTGTACAAAGCATAACTTCCTGTAGGCAGGATGCGGGCTTTATCCCGTTTGGCAATGGCTTTGGCAATATCTTCGATGCCAGGCATCACGACGCCTAAAATGTCATCTTTAACCGGATGAACATATATGCCGGTCGCCACACGGTAAAGTTCCCCCGATTGCGCTAATCTTTCCAACGCTTTTCCAACGGCTTTGGCATTACCCAGGCTGGCAAAACTGTCACTGAGAAACAGCGCACCCCTCCTGGCTTTCTTTATTTTATTAAGTATATGTAATTCTATGCTTATTGTCATATATGCCCTGATTTCTTGTCGCAAATATAGCATATTTTTGCGACAGAATCACCTCTAAAATCCCATTTTTGCTAAATGTGCTTTCACTTTCTGCTCCAACCGGCTGACTTCACCTTCCAGGCTGGGCAGGGGCGTTTCGTAGCGCTCGGCCAGTTCTTTAATGCGTTGGGTGAGGCGATGGCTGATGTTGTCCATTTCGGTGTTGATGCGTTTGGCCATTTCCGCCATCCATTTTTTCTCGGTAACGATGGTCTTTATTTCGTTAATGCTCAGTTTGTCATATTGAGCAATCACTTTCTTTTCCAGTTCGGCTTTAGCGGTTTTAATTTTGCTCTGGATTTCGGCTTCTTCGTCCAGCAGCTTTTTATACTGTTGCAGCAAGTCGTATTCATAGGCATTGTCGGCATTGCGCTTGCCGGTTTCCTTGATGGCTGTCTGCAAGTTTTTCTTGCTGATCTTCTGCTTGTCATCCATCGCCTCTGCCAGCAGTCCGTCTTCCCCGCCGTTTTCTTCCCGCAGTTCATCCATATTGGCATTAAGTGTTTCGGCTTTTGCATCCATTTCGTCAATGGCTTTTTGCTCTTTGGCAAAATATTCCTGAATGATTAAAGATGGCGGGATGAGCCTCCCTTCAAGGCCTTCAAGACCGGCTACCTGCTTAATCACTTCCTTGTCGCCTTTCCTGGTTTTCTTCTCGATCCGCTTGACGCCGTTTCCGGCCTTCCAGCCGTCGGCGGCCAGTTCGTAAAAATCGTCCTGCATGGTGTCGGCCCAATAATCCATCAGATGCTGATACATGGCGTATTGGTCGGTGAGTTGCTTGTTGCCGTAATGCGTGAGCAAGTTTTCAGAAATGATGTGTATCTCTTTTTTCGGTTTCAACCCCTTGGTCAAGGCTCGTGTATAGGCAATGGTTTCCGTGCGCCATTTTTGAAACACGGTAAACATCTGTTTACCAAAGGCGGTAAACTCAGGATGATTGAAAATGGTGTTTTTAATTTCTTCACTGGCAATGCACAAAGCGGAAGAATTGGCACGTTTACTTTTTTTAAATAAAGTGCTTCTCAGCGTGGGATAAACTTTCCAGTAATGGCTCAAATCATCAATATCACGATTGGGAATATCGCCCAGCAAGTGAGCTTCAATATCTTGCAAATCCTCTTCTTCCTGGCTGTCAATGTAGCGGGGGATGTTTAGGTTGTAATCATTCTTCGGGTCGGCAATTTCAGCAATGGAAATGATGCGTGAATATTTGGGTGTTTCAATGCGGTTGTTAAACGTGTCCACGATCTTGTGGATGTCCTGCTCACGCAGACGGTTTTTGTTGCCGTCTTTGATAAAGCCCTTGCTGGCATCAATCATAAAGATGGTGTCGCGCTTATCGGCATTTTCTTTATCGATCACAACCAGACAGGCGGCAATGCCCGTGCCGTAAAACAAGTTGGGCGGCAATCCGATAATGCCTTTGATGTAACCTTTTTGAATGATCTTTTTGCGGATGTTCGCTTCGGCATTGCCGCGGAACAACACGCCCAGGGGCATGACAATACAGCCCTTGCCTTTTGATTTGAGGGATTTAATCAGGTGCAGCAAAAATGCAAAGTCGCCATTCTTTTTCGGCGGCACGGCATCATAACCATCAAAGCGTTTGTATGGGTCATTGTTTGGGTCTAAACCGTTCATCCAGGATTTATAGCTGAATGGTGGATTAGAAACGCCATAATTAAACTGTTTGAGTTCGCCGGTCTTTTCATCGGTGAATTGCGGCGAGGCCAGGGTATTGCCCTGCACAATATCCGCATCGGGGTTGCTGTGCAGCCACATATTCATCACGGCCAGGGCGCGGGTGGCATTATCGTTTTCCTGACCGTAAATGGTAATGCCGTGCGGCGCTTCATCGGCGGCTTTCAACAGCAGGGAACCGGAACCGGTTGTGGGGTCATAAAGTGACTCTGTTTGGCTTTTGGATTTGCTGATACCGATGACTTTGGCCATAATGCGGGAAACTTCGGAAGGCGTGTAGAATTGGCCTTTGCTCTTTCCGCTTTCCGTGGCGAAATTGCGCATCAGATATTCGTAAGCATCGCCCAGCAAATCATCACCCTCTGCACGGTTACTACTGAAATCAAGTTCCGGTTTTCCAAAAATTTCAAGTAGGTTGCTTAGTTTATCAACTTTGTCTTTTCCTTTACCCAGTTTTTCATCATCATCGAAGTCCGCAACGGTAATGACACCCGTCAGCCCGTTGGCCTGGGCAAATGCCCCGATAATCTTGTTGATTCTTTCGCCAATGCCGGACTTGCCTTTGTGCTTCACCATGTCATAGAAGCTGGCGCCTTCCGGTATGTCAATCAGCGGGTCTTTCTTGTCGGATACGTATTTCATAAACAGCATCACCAATACATAGTCCTTGTACTGACTTGCATCCATGCTGCCGCGCAGTTCATCGCAACTTGCCCATAATGAACTGTATAATTCTGACTTCTTAATCGCCATGATTTATTTCTCTTTTATTGGTGAAGGTCATTGCTTTTGTGGTGAGGAGTATAGGAATAAACAGGCGCGTATGTCAATAAAATCTTGGCCCTAAAAAGTGGATCACATTACAACTTTAATAAACATTTCAACTATTAAATACATTAGAGTCACACGGTGCAAGGAGCAAGGCATATATCGCATTCGGTTAGTTATTTTCTGGATTCCCCGGTCAAGGGGAATGACGGAGGATGCGTGCTTTATATTCTGTATTAAATCCGGGGACGCCATACCATTTTTTTTAATCTCCTAAGGCACTCTTTGTAACAAAGGGGTTATTGAAGGTGGATTCGGAACGGCGTAATGGATTTTATCCCACCCACCTTTTAGTTTCCTAAATACACATACTGATTAAAAAGTCGGGAGAAAGAATGGATTGCCCGGTCGCTTCCGGGCAATGACAGAAATAATTAGAACTCCTTTTTGTCATGTCTTTTTACCTCGATGAAATTCGTATATTGATTAAAAGACTTGATCGAGTATTCCGTTTCAAATCGGCCACCCAATCCGGAGCAAACCGGCCGGGTATTCCGGAGCAAACCAGGCCATCCATTTGAGGAGTTAAGCGACGCTGGATAATTAAACTTAAAGCCATTAAAGCACCTGAAAAAATATCAGGAGGCTTATGATGGCCAACAGGAGATTATCCATGCGCAAAATAAGAGAAGTATTGAGATTAAAGTATGAGAAGGGTTTGTCCGGCCGTCAGATTGCCCGGAGTTGTGACATTGCCCGCAGCACAGTTGATGACTATCTGTGCCGGGCCCGGATAAAAGGACTAAGTTGGCCATTACCCGAAGAACTTGATGACACCGCTGTAGAACATTTATTGTTTCCACCGGTTACTTGTGTTTCCCCTGAGAAATGGCAAATGCCTTCTTTTGAGTATATCCATCAGGAACTGAAGAAGAAAGGCGTTACCCTTCAGCTCTTATGGTATGAGTATAAGCAGGCGAATCCGGAAGGATACCAGCATAGCCAGTTTTGCCATTTGTATCATCAATGGGCGGGCAAACTGGATGTTTGCCTTCGGCAGACATACCGTGCCGGCGAGAAGCTTTTTGTTGATTATGCCGGCGATACCCTACCGGTGCAAGATCCTGTTTCAGGAGTGATCCGGGAAGCCCAGCTTTTTGTGGCCACGCTGGGCGCCAGTAATTATACCTATGCGTATGCGAGCTATTCACAGGATCTGCCTTCATGGATAAAAGCACATGTAAATGCCTTTGATTTTTTTGGCGGTGTTCCGGAGATAATTATTCCGGATAACTTAAAATCCGGAGTCACCAAACCCTGTTATTATGAACCGGATATTAATCCAACTTATCTGGATATGGCCAGGCACTATGGAACGGCCATAATTCCGGCGAGGATTGGCAAACCCCGGGACAAAGCCAAAGTGGAATAGGCAGTTGGATTTGCCGAGCGATGGATAATCGCCGCCCTGAGAAACCATACTTCTTCAGTCTGACAGAACTGAACAAGGCCATAGCCGAAAAACTTACTGAATTAATTCTACTCCGACATATTATCTTGCAATGTTGTGGTGGGTGTGATATGCAGCCATCATGGAAAAAGAAACGGTATTTATCGGGATAGACGACTACATGGCACTGTATTCTCCGTACATTAACCCATCTTCCGCAGTTTAAAAATGACAAGGTTGTGATATCAGGCATTTGCGATTAAAATCAGGCGATTTTCTGCACTACATTTTCGATTATTTTCGGTCGGCT
>JQDQ01000178.1 GCA_000747625.2 Smithella sp. SCADC | reverse complement strand
ATATTACCACAAAATACCAAGCAGCAAAAGTTCATTTTGTTGGATTTTTAAGCACTTTTTTCTTTGCATTCTTTTCAGAAAAGAGTACTATTCGTTGTGAAAATCGAGAAAAAACCAAGTTGGTATATTAATTGTTCGCCGGTTAAAAATTTCCATTATTTTTTTCTTAGCAGGTTAAAATGAACTATAACTTTGAATGGGACCCACATAAGGCACAACTTAATCACAAAAAGCACGGCATTCGTTTTGAAGAGGCCGCAACGGTTTTTAGGGACCCAAGAGTGTTAACAATATTTGATCCCGATCATAGTGAACTTGAGGGTAGATGGATAACGATGGGAATTTCAAAGACAGGGAGGTTGCTGATTGTATGTCACACTTTTCAGGAAGAAAACAAAGAAGCAGTGTCCATTCGGATATTTTCAAGTCGCAAGGCGACAAGAAAAGAAAGTAAGTTGTATGGAGGGTAATCTATGAAAGAAGAATATGATTTTTCAAAAGGGGAAAGAGGAAAGTTTTACCACCCAGATGCCAAACTGAATTTGCCAATCTACCTTGACGATGAAGTCTTCGCCTTTATCGAGGACATAGCGAACAAAAAAGGCACGGATTTTTCATCAGTGGCTAATCAACTGCTTCGTAGCAATATGCAATTGGCTGAAGCAATTAAATAGAACTTCGGCGAACCAGGCACTGCACCTGACCGCCAACAGCCTGGCGGTTTTTGAAATGCTCTGCCCCGCATTAAAGTAGATGGTTTTTCAAGGTTCAGTGCTCCGCATTGTTGGCGGCAGGTGAGTTTTTCGTTAGCTTTAAAAAGACTGAATCAGATGAGGCCAAGATGAAAGAAAAGATTGTATCCACGATCAATGAAATCCGCGGCAATAGATCAATTATAATATCGGACGAAGCCTCAATTAAGTCTGGTGTTGTATTGCGATTATTATCTCTGCTTGGTTGGGATCCATTTGACGTTAATGAGGTCAAGCCTGAATATAGCGTCGAATCAAAAAGAGTCGATTTCTCCCTGCGAATAAATGGAACAAATAAAGTGTTTATCGAGGTTAAGCGTCCGAATGAGAACCTGGAAAGCCATCAAGAGCAGCTTCTTGGTTATTCATTCAGGGAGGGCGTGAAGCAGGCGATATTAACAAATGGCATTACATGGTGGTTTTATCTCCCATTGAATGAGGGTAGTTGGGAACAAAGACGGTTTTTCACCGCAGACTTTTTGCAGCAAGATCAAAATGCCATAGCCGAAACCCTTATTGATTTGCTCTCAAGAAAGAATATTGCCTCTGGAGATGCGCTTAAAAAATCTGAACATCTTTACACAGGACGTCAAAAAAGGAACATCTTGCGGGATGCTCTACCAAAAGCGTGGTATAAAATCCTCAATGATCCTGACGACCTCCTTGTTGAACTACTTATTGAGACAACTGAAAAAATATCTGGTTTCAGACCGGAGATCGAAGACGTAGAAAAATTCATAATCGACATACAAAGATCAATAGTTGCAGAGCCGGAAAAATCGTCTCCGCCGATAAAGCAAGGCACTGTAACTGTTCCCAAGCCAAAACCTCTTTCTTACCCCGAAGGTAGTTATATAAATAGGCGTATCAATAGTTTTCAGCTACTTGGCAAAACTTATAATCAACGCACATGGAAGGAATTACTTGTTCTTGTTTCGGAAGAAATGTATCGGCGGCATGCACCTGATTTCTCACGTTGTCTTTCTCTCCGTGGTTCAAAAATGTCATATTTTAGCCAACAGCCAAATGAGTTAAGCCAACCAATGCAGATTGCAGGTTCAAATTTCTTTGTCGAAACCAAGCTGAATTCTAATTCCATAGTAAGGCGAAGTCGTGAACTTATGGGGCTTTTTGGCTATAGAGAGAATGACCTCCAAGTATCAGTTGAATGATATGGAAAAAACAGAAAAAAGCTAACAACGGCATTAAGGGCGACGGCAAAAAGCCGCCGCGCCTTATGCCGAGCGTTAGGAGAAGATAAAATGATAGAAAATATTAACATGATGAAATGTCCTTTTTGTCCCAACGAATTTTCGATTAGTCCACCAAGAATTGATGGTGTAACCATTCCACGATACCAAATTACTGTTTGCCGTTCCTGTTACAACATGAACTGGGATGGATGGGAACTTGGTCGTGAAAAACTCCTTATTGAACATTTAAAACTTAATAATATTCCGATTCCACATCCTAATATGAATGGACGGCTCCCCCGTGACTAAATGTTTGGGTCTTAACATCAAATATATCCATAAACATAGCCAATCTATACTCATGTCTATCACCCCAGATGGTTTATTTTTACGCCAGAAAGAAGAAGGACGCCATTTCCACCATTTTCCCTTTCCACATAGTAAGGTAATGTTATACTTCATTAATAAAAACCTCCTAACAAGCGGGTCAAGCGGACGCGATAAAACCTGCGCCGCTTACCCTTAACGTTGTACAATAAAAACAGACATGGATAAATTTTCAAGTTTAAGAAAACGATGGATTATGTCAGAAAGACAGACTTCACAAAGATATCTCTCTTCGCCTTCCCATTCATCTTCTTCAATAACCAAGACTTCATCAACTAACGCTTCACAAAAGGAGCATGCTTCATTATGGTAGATTTTCATAAAAAATTAAACATCCAAAAATATGAATTTAGGCTTATCTTTGGCCGTTCAGGAATTGATATTCGACCAGAGAAAGAATTAAAAAACCTCAATCACGGTTATAGCCTGAATGATTCCGCAGATGTCTTTACCTCCGTTTTATTATTCCAGACGCATCTATTATCAACAGAACCTTATATCCGTAACACTGAAACAAGGCAAAGTCACATGGCGATATATAAAGAAAAAATTGTTCATATTACAACAGCTATGTTGCCAGACGAAACGATTAGAATTATTTCCATGCGTCGCGCCTCAAAAAAGGAACGTAAAATATATGAAGATTCAAAATTCACATAGAAACTGCCCAACCAATCAATCAACCCGACCGGAATTATGTCCGGCGCATTTCGGCCAAGTCCGTGGCCGGCGGGTTATTTTCTCCGTTCTGTGAAAGGAGAATTGAAATGGCAAATAAAAAACGAGTATTTATTAGTTTTGATTATGATCATGATTTGGACCTAAAGAATCTCTTAGTTGGACAAGCGAAGAATGAAGATTCGCCCTTCGAGATTGCGGATTTCTCAATCAAGGAAGCAATATCAGAAGACTGGAAGAAAAAAGCAAGAACAAGGATCAAGGGATGTGATGTTGTAACAGTGATCTGTGGTGAGCATACCGACACAGCTTCTGGTGTGAGCGCCGAAGTAAAAATTGCGCAGGAAGAAAGCGTTGACTACTTCTTGCTAAAAGGCAGGAGTGAAAAGACGTGTACGAAACCAAAGGCGGCAAAATCATCAGATAGTATCTACAAATGGCCTTGGGATAATTTAAAGAAGCTTATCGGAGGAGCTAGATGATCGATGAGTACAAAAAGGTACTTTTCAAAAATCAGGAGGGTTATCCTTCGGATCAATTAAGAGGGCACCTTTTAGAGCAATACAAACTCTACATAGAAATGGCTGACAGAATTAGTTCACGCAGACAGTCGGCGAATTCCTTTTTCTTGTCGCTGAACACAACTCTTGTTGCACTAGGAGGCTGTCCGAGAACTCAAAAAATGATTTCTCGACCACATTATATTGTATTTGTTAACATAATAACACACTATATATTGTGGTAATAAATTTGACTTTGCTATTCTCGGACAGCCTCCTAGTCAGCTATCTTTGCCTTGGCGCGCAAAATACAAGCTGGTACGTGGTAGTTGCAATAGCAGGTATTGCTATCTCATATATGTGGTATCGTTTAGTCAGATCATACAAGGATCTAAACACCGCCAAGTTCAAGGTTGTTCATGAAATCGAGTCACAGTTGCCAATTGCACCGTATGATGCTGAGTGGGAAGCTGTTGGGCGGGGAAAAGCTCCGGAACTATATCTGCCTTTTACCCACGTTGAGATATATGTTCCTTGGGTGTTTATCATACTCCATACCATTGTAGCGCTTCAGTGCCTACCATGGTCTCAGATCATGGCGTGTTTTACAAAGGCATAAACACAGAACCAGCCGCTCCACCCGATCGCAGTCCGCTGGGCTGCTCCGGGTGAGCTTTTCGTTGTACGAGATACAGAATATGAAAGATTTTAAGGAAATAAGAGAAAGCATAGACTTCTTGATTGAAGAAATTAAATCATGGATTAAGAAGAAGTCAATTTCTGAATCCATGCAACGAATTGAAAAAGCTAACGAACAGTTGATAAGGCTCAAACAACTTTCTGATGGTGAGATTCAACATAGGGTTGTTCTAAACCGTACGTTCGAGCTTGAATCTTTAGCAAGAAGGGTTGATGAAATATTATCAAAAAGAGAGGCTGGGAAAAAAGAGGATGGCAATATTGCTCTGAAATGCAATTGGAATGATAAATATTATAAGGCTCCGTGCAGCTTCAAGGCGTATGAATTCAATTTGTTGCAAGGAAGGGCATGGTGTAGCTCCCCTTTAAGCAAGTGTAGAGAGTTCACAGATGAAGTGTCTCTAAATCATCACCCATGTTATGAAAGTGTCGCACTAAAAGAAATGTACTTCGGCGCTGGCTGGGATCACACTGGAGAAAAGACTCAGCCGAGGCATATGTACAGTGCAAGGCGCGGTAGGGTAGCAGTCTTAACAACGAGACCACCGGGCGCAGACGAGAAGGACAGATTAATAATTGGGTGTCTATTTATCAAAAATGTGGCAGACGATCCAGGGGAAGAAACTAAAATTTATGGAGACAGGACAAAATCCATAGAAATTGATTATGACGAGGTAAAGGTAAAATTTTGGGACTACTATAAGAATGCTGGCGATGAAAACCTCATACTTTGGGCCTCAGGACTATTTCGCTATGTCTCCGACGAAACTGTTTTAAATGTTCTTAAGGGAATAGGAGAACAATACAAAAATTCAGGGCGTAATGTCTCCAAAATAATTGAATTGATACGATACTATGAAGAGTTAATAAGCAAGAAGAAATGACAAAATCTATCAGGGCATCGTACAACAATTCAATCAAGGCGACGGGTGATAGCCCGTCGCTATTTGCGGAGGTGGTTGCCCCCGCGCCTTATTTCTAACGTTAGGCTTTTAAATGTAAATGCAAAACAGGAGAACAGTATGGATAAGTGTATGTTTAAAAGGCATATAAAAACGATAATTGGATCAATTTTGCTTGTTTTACTGTGCTGCATTACATCAATAGAAGCAAAAACTTTTAAAGTCGCAAGCTATAACGTGGAAAACCTTTTTGATCTTAGCATGGAGGGAACGGAATACCCGGAGTATATTCCGAATACCGGCTATGGCTGGACTAAGGATATTGCAAATATTAAATACACCAATATTGCCAGAGTGATAAAGGATCTGGGGGGTGATGTTGTCGCTTTGCAGGAAGTCGAGTCGAAAAAAGCCCTTATCACTCTACGTGACAGGCTGAAAGACTTTGGTGTAAACTAC
>JQDQ01000177.1 GCA_000747625.2 Smithella sp. SCADC | reverse complement strand
AACATTCTGATAAATACACAAGACTTTCATTCAGGTTATTGTGAAGGGTGACACCTGGAGATGGTCACGGTCAGGGAGGACAAACGCAGGCTGATCCGGGCGGCGCTGATCAATAATCCGGATGCCGGGGAGATCGAGCTCTACTGTCTGGCGGAGACCGGTATCCAGGAACCAGAACTCTCCGTCTTCATCTTTTTTTCTATTTGAGAAGATCATGCTACGGCCAGCATTACATGACCAACTGGCTTGGTGGCAGGCTTAACCATAATCTCAATATCGTATCCTAGCCGGTTCAAACAATCCATCAATTTGCGCTCAGATACGTTAGAAAAATCACCACGGAGCAGTCCAGATAGTTTGGGTTGAGGTAACCCCATACGGCGACCGGCTTCCCCTTGCGACAAGCCAAGATTGCGCACCGCCTTACTGATCTCAATCACGAGCCCCGATTTGATTTTCAGTTTATCAGCATCAGGCAAACCGACATCGGCAAAAACATTACCTGAGCTCATCTCAACTTCGACGCCATCAATCTTTTGCTTATGCATCACGCATCTCCTGTGAAAGTTTTTCCGCGACTTTCAGACGCGCGCGGATGATATCCATCTCCGGCTTTGGTGTTGCTATGCCGCCCTTGCTCTTTTTCTGGAACACATGCAACACGAAAACCGCCTCCTGGAATTTGACAGTGTATGCTGCACGGAAAGTACCGCCTTGAGCATTTTCAACAATCTCCAAGACGCCCGCACTCCCAAAGCCTTTAAGTACTTTGGCCGCAACGTGTTGCTCTCCACATTGAGCAAAATACAAGGCATGACCAAAAAACTTGCGAACACCAGATGGCAGCGCCATTAAATCTTTTTTGCTACTACCTATCCATACAAGCGTTTTTTCTTTTCTATTCGTCACAACTACTTTATACCTGAACAGATATAAAATGCAAGCAAAAATATGTGCTCTGCAAATCTATATGAAATCGGCAATTGACGCCGGAAACCGCCAACGCCCCCCCTGTAAATAGGCGCAATCTTCATAAAATTAGGCCGTGCCCCTGCAACTAAAAATACCTTCATCTTTTTACCTTTCACTATTCATTGTCCTCTGGAGGGGGCACAGGGGGAGGAAAGCACTTTTCACTTATCTTTTAGCGGTACTAATAATTATTGTTCCTGGATTCCGGCCAAGACCACGCTGGAATGACAGATGCGGTACTTCACTATTCACGCTTCACCATTCACAGTTTTAAGTGTTCGCCCTCCGCAGCAGTAGCGCGCGCCGCATAGGCCAACCCGAGAATCGCAAATTGCAGATTCCCGAAGAATGCAGCGTACAGAAGAATATTATCAGTAAACATAAAGAGGATGAACGACAAGATAGAAGATGCACCGGCATAGAACAGAAGCGAAATTTCACCGACAGTACGCTTTGCCATCCGATAGGCATGCAACGCCTGCATCAAAAGACTCAAAGCAAAAATAATTACCCCGACATATCCAAAATCAAACAACAACCGTAGCCAATCATTGTGCGGATGTTTTAAACCTCTGGTCAATTTGCTGATAAAAGATTCTGAGGCATTGGCACCATAACCTAGCAGCGGTTGCTCATCAATCCTTTCCCACATCTTGCTCCACATGTAGCCCTGTGGTAGCCAAGTCCTCATTTCCCCATTTAACATCTTCTAATGTCCCTCGTCCTGAATAGAACATTTTCTTCTTGACATGCCATCTACAATGTTGTACCATTTGTACAAAATGTACACAGGAGATACTGCAATGCCCACAAAAATATCCACGGCGGATGCCAGAAAAAACCTTTCTAATATTGTTAATCGCGTATCATTTGGGAAAGAACCGATTATTTTGACCAGAAGAGGCGAGGAAATTGCCGCACTAATCGGAATGGACGAACTCAAACTGCTACAAGAAATAGAAGACCATATTGATATTTCCGATGCAATCAAGGCAATTAAAGACCAGGGTGAGGACATACCTGCCGATCAGTTCTGGAAAAAATTAGGCCTCTAAAATGACATACGCAATAAAGTTCAGACCTGCAGTATTAAAGAATCTTAGAACACTTCCCAAGAAAGAATTAATACGAATAAAGAGTAAAATTGACTCTCTCGCTGAAAATCTGCCAGACCAAACTACAACAAAAATGAAGGGAAACAATAAATTTCACAAAATAAAAGTGGGAGATTATCGCATCATTTATGAAATTCATAATGACACTCTTGTGATTCTTGTAGTAAAGATCGGCCACAGAAAAGATATCTATAAACATCTCCCTTAATTACATCACCTTTTTACTTAAAACTTAATTAATTGTCCCACGCTAGTGTCTCAATAATACTTCGCCATGGGATTTCGGGATGCACCTTCTTAAAATCAACGGAAACGTGATTTGCGGCTTCGCCGATTATCTCGATATGACGTTCAACAGCGCCGCGCAACATACGGTCATTCTGATAATCATAGTACGTTCGGGCTGAAACAAACTCCCTAACAGCTATCGCTGCATCAAGCATATCCCACAAGTAAGCGGCATCGCGCTCTTCAGGCTGCATAGAGAACCTCTCTATTAGTCATAATTGAACGACGGCGAAAAGGGTTGCGGACAGCTCCCTTCTCCACAATATCAACATCGCGCATGAAAATGGCTTTGAGTTCATCCTTCATATCCACGACATCGTAGAGACTCCAACGCACCGTCACATCAAAACTTACAAGCACATCAATATCGCTGTCAGGTCGGAAGTCTTCCCGCAGCACGGAACCGAAAAGGGATCTTGCGAAAGACTTTGTGTCTGATTATCGCGTTAACGAAAAGAAGTCATTAAACCGCGCTGAACGTAGTGCAAATCAATTAAAAAAATTCTTTGATGGTTATAGAGTGCCGGAAATCACGACACCGAAAATTCAAGGCTATATTGAAGAGAGATTAGCAGATAAAAAAAGTAATGCCACGATCAACAGGGAACTGGCCGCGCTCAAAAGAATATTGAATCTTGGATTTGTGCATTGCGCGAAGCATTGCCGTCATATCTGCAAAGCTTGGTCACTTTTGCCTATAAATCCGGGTGGCGCGTTTCTGAAATTACAAGTTTGAAATGGGCACAAGTTGACCTTGATAATAATATTGTCAGACTTGAATCAGACGAAACAAAGAACAATGAAGCCCGCACAGTTTATCTTGATGATGAACTAAAAACTGTATTCCTTAATCAGAAAGAACGGCAAAAATAACTTGGCAAAATATCGCATTATGTTTTTATGAATGAATCAGGAACCGACAAGATCAAAGACTTTCGGGGTGCATGGGCGAAAGCTTGCACCGATTCTAAAAATGGAAATAAATTGTTTCACGATTTCCGGCGAACGGCTGTCAGAAACATGGTCAGGGCGGGCGTGCCTGAACGTGTTGCAATGGCTATTTCGGGGCATAGAACAAGGTCAGTCTTTGAAAGATACAATATAGTAAGTGAAACCGATTTAAAACTTGCCGCGCAAAAACAAGAAGCCTATCTTCAGGCACAAATGGGCACAATTGCGGGCACAGTGTTAAAAATTCCTATCGAAGCAAATCAAAATCAATCCTTAAAATCTCAATGATAATTGGTGCCTGGGGCGGGAATTGAACCCGCACAGCCTCAAGGACCGAGGGATTTTAAGTCCCTTGCGTCTACCAATTCCGCCACCCAGGCATGAGAATTAAAATATGATAAGCGATTGGGCTTATATTATTTTTGCGTTGCACTGTCAAGAGCTTACTGATTAATTTTTCTCTTTGTTTTTTTGTTTCTTGAAGATTTCACGGCTTATATGATAAGCATGATTCACCTTGGAAAGGAAGTTGAATATGCGCGAAGTTGATTTAATCATCACCGGCGAGAGAGCACTTCTGCTCGACTCTAAAAACACTTGTCTTGATCGCGCCGCTATCGCGATTAACGCGGGCAATATTATTGCTGTTGGTCATACTGAACAAATAACAAAACAATATCGCGCTAAAAAAACCATCACGGCCAATGATTCATTGATTATGCCCGGCTTTGTCAATTGTCACACGCATGCGGCAATGACCTGTTTTCGCGGCATCGCCGATGACCTGGAACTTATGGACTGGCTCAATAATTACATTTTCCCCGCCGAAGCCAAAAATGTGAATAAAGAGCTTGCTTACTGGGGCTCGCTGCTGGCAGCCGCCGAAATGATCAAATCCGGCACGACCACTTTTTGCGATATGTACATATTTGAAGATGAAACCGCCCGCGCGGCTAAAGAGACCGGGATGCGTTGTCTTGTAGGAGAAGTGCTTTTTGATTTTCCCTCGCCCAACTTTAAAACTATCGCCGAAGGTATTGCCTACACAAAAATGCTAATCGAGAAATGGAAAGATGACCCTCTGGTCAACATAATTATCGAGCCGCACGCGCTCTATACCTGCTCGACGCCTCTGCTGACTGAGGTAAAAGAACTCGCCGAAGCGAAAAGGCTTGCCGAAGATTATCATCTGCCGATAGGGCTGCACCTGCTGGAAAACGCCGCCGAAAAAAAACAGCTTGAAGAAAAGTTCGGAAAAAGCGCAGTCTCTTTTTTAGGAGATATAGGATACCTCGATGAACAGCTCATCGCGTTTCATTGCGTTTATTTTTCGGATAAGGACATGAAGATTTTTGCCGATCATGGCTGTAAAGTTGTCCACAATCCGGCAAGCAATATGAAACTGGCCAGCGGTGTGGCTCCGGTGCCGGAAATGATTGAAGCAGGAATTACTGTCGGTCTGGGAACTGACGGCTGCGCCAGCAACAACAATCTGGACATAATAAAAGAAATGTCGACAGCCGCAAAACTTCACAAAGTCGCCAGACTTGATCCGACTGTAATGGATGCCCAAACGGTTGTGCGTATGGCAACGATTGAAGGCGCAAAAGCTCTGGGCATGGAAAGGACAACAGGTTCTCTGGAAATCGGGAAAAAAGCCGATATAATCATAATCGGCCTGAACAAGCCGCATTTGACGCCGCTTTACAGCGAGTATTCTCATCTTGTATACGCGGCAAGCGGCGCCGATGTCGACACTGTAATAATAAATGGTAAAGTTGTGATGGAAAACCGCCGATTGCTGACTATTGACGAAGAAGAAGTCATGCATAAGGTAAGAGAAATTGCTGTGAAGGTTAAACAAAGTCTTCGGGAATAATAACATTTCATTAATTATCCTCCGCTTGCGGAGGTGTCACACAGTGACGGAGGTGGATTCAATATTAATACATCCACTCCCTGCCCCCGCCAACGGGGGACAAAAATAAATAATAGAGCCTGTTATAGGAGATGTAACTATGAATGCGCATAATTATTCTATCCGCCATAAGCTGATTATTGTGTTAATTATACTGTTTCCGCTGTGTTCCATGGCGACTGTAAAGGAAGTCACACTGTTTCCCCATTCTGCAAAAATATCAGAAACTGCCAAAATTCATCCTCAATGCGATAAGGGAAAATGCAGCGCTGTTTTCACTCTGCCTCCGCAGACGGATATCGAATCTTTTGTAGTTTCTCCTGCTCCGGACAGTCGAGTAAAAATTGACGATATTCAAACAAAATCTGTGCAGGTTCAGGATGAAGTCAGAATCGCCGGGTTACGAAAGCAGCTAGCAGGACTGGAAAGTGAAAAAAAAGAAATTTTGGCAAAACTGCAGGCACTCGAAACACAGCTTCAGTTCTGGCAGGCGCAGACAAAAGCAAAGACAAAAACCGTTGCTGATTCCTATAAACTGGCTGATGCTATCGGGAAAAATGTCCAGAAATCCAGCCAGGAAAAATTTGCTGCTGAAACTCAGTTGGAAAAATTAGATAAAAAAATAAAGAAACTTCAAGAGGAACTAAATCAAGCCGCAGGTCGCAAAGAAACTGCCTGGGAAATAACATTAACACTGTCCGGTTCCACTCAAAATGAAGTATCTTTAAACTACGCATACACGCTTGCCGGTTGCGGCTGGCTTCCTCTCTACCGTATTGAAGCTCTACCCGCAAACAAAAACGTTTCCTTTTCCTGGGAGGCGGAAATCTGGCAGTCATCCGGTGAAGACTGGAAACGTGTGCAGTTAAATTTAGCCACTCTTCAACCGATAATAAATGTCAGTCCTCCGGATATGCCGGGATGGATTATCAAACCCAGAAAGCTTTACAAAGCGGCACGAAACAAAGATGCGGCAGCACCGGCATTATTGCAGCAGGAATTTTCCGCGGAAGATGAAACTTTGGGCGTGGCTCCCACGGAAACGAGAAACACAACCTATTCCGTCTGGTCGCTGGGGCAAAAGAACATTACGGCCGGAAGCAAACAGCGATTAAAAATCAAAGATGAATTATGGCCTGCTGAATTTCTTTTTCTGGCTCGTCCAGCCATAAATCCACTGGCTTTTGTTCGCGCGCAGGTAAAGCTGGATAAGCCCGCAGAAATTCCTCACGGACAGGCAACATTCGTTATTGATGGAGCAGTATTGGGAAAACGTGAATTTTCCTTTGCCGGCTCCGAAGGAGAGCTCTTTTTTGGAACAAGCCCGCTTGTTTCCGTTACCTCCACAACGTTAGCGGATCAGTCCGGCGAAAAAACAATTTTTCAGGATAAGCAAACCAGAAGCTGGCAGTGGCTTATTGAGGCTAAAAATTCCGGCAATGCCGATATTAAACTGCGCATCGAAGAACCGGTACCGCAGGCACGCGACAAAAGAATAAAATTGAACTTCAAGCAAAATCCGGAACCGGCGGAAAAGGACCATGCCAAATTTGTCTGGCTTCTGGATGTTCCCGCCGGGCAGAAAAAAACAATCCAGAACAATATCGAACTGGAAGCGCCGAGTGATCTTAATCTTGATTTCGGCTGGCGGTAGAATCAAGAGAATACGTTATTATTCGTATTCTTCCAGATAACGCTCAATATATGAGCGCACACGTTTTTTGGAATAAAAGATTCCGAAATGGCCTTCGCAGAGAATATCGGCATCCAACGCCAACAAATTCTGCATGGATTTCTTCCATGCTTTAATATCGGAGTCGAAGTCTCTGTGAAACGGCCCATGAATATCCTGCCCGAAAAGAACCCTCTTCCCGCCCCTGTCCAGATAAAGAGAAATAGAACCGGGTGTGTGGCCGGGTGTGTGCAGGCAATGCAATTCCTCCTGACCATATTTTAATGTCTCATGTTCACCTTTAAGTTTTCGGTCAACTGCCATAGGTGGGAAAGTCGTGCCGTACCAATTTGCCGCTGTTTTATGGGAATCACCATTCTCCACTGCTTGGGCGTCCAATTCGTGAATCAGTATTTTTGTGCCGTATTGCTTTTTGAAAAAAGGCGCCGAACCGATATGGTCTATGTGGCAATGGGTTAATATCAAGAAAGAAAGATTGGAGGGATTCAAACCGAGCATTTCAATATTACGGACAATCTGGGATGAGCTTTTGCCGGCTCCCGCGTCAATCAAAACCAACTCTCCAGCGAAATCTATCAGATAAACTGCCGCGTCATCGGCTGACGTTATTCCGGGACCACCGATTAGATAAACGCCGCTTATAATTTCTTCAGTATCTATCCTCATATTGGGATTTATTTATCCACCTCCGTCCTGATGCAGTATCGGGACACCTCCGCCAGCGGAGGATAAATATGGTTTACGGCTGAAATGTTCCGATTATTTCGTTGACGTCTTTTATTTTGTTTGCGGTGAGGTAATCTTTTATTCCTTCAATAACTTCCATTGTGGCATGGGGATTAATAAAATTTGCCGTGCCTATTTGCACCGCTTTAGCGCCCAGAATCAAAAATTCCAGCGCATCTTCAGCCGTCATTATTCCGCCGATGCCGATAACGGGCACGGAAACTTTTTTCACGACCTCCCAAACCATGCGCAGGGCAACAGGCTTGATTGCCGGACCTGATAATCCACCGGTAATATTTCTCAAATAAGGTTTTCTTGTTTTTAAATCAACAGCCATTCCCGTCAGTGTATTAATCAATGATATCGCATCCGCTCCTGCTTTTTCCACAGCCTGAGCGATAACAGCAATATCAGTTACATTGGGAGTAAGCTTGACTATGACGGGCAAAGAGGTTTCTTCTTTTACCGCTTGCGTCACTCTGGCGGCAACTTTAGGATCGGAACCAAAACTCACTCCTCCCTTTTTCACATTAGGGCAGGAAATATTTAGTTCCAGAGCGTGTACGCCTTTTGCCGCACTTAATTTCTTCGCCACTTTTTTGTATTCATCACAGGTTTCGCCGTAGATGTTGGCAATAAGCGCTACATCATATTTGCGCAGGAAGGGAAGTTTTTCTTCTATAAATGCGTCTACTCCGATATTCTGCAAACCTACGGCATTGAGCATGCCACCGGTTGTTTCCATGATGCGCGGCGGTGGATTTCCCAGACGTGGCTTCAGCGACAATCCTTTTACAACAACAGCGCCCAATCTGTTCAGGTCAACATAATCGGCGTATTCTTCACCGTAACCGAAAGTTCCGGATGCCGTCATTACCGGATTTTTCAATTTCAGTCGTCCCAGATGCACGGCTATTTGCGGAGATATTTTTGATTTCATTTTATTCCCAGATAAGATCTCGCAGATTAAACACCGGCCCATCAGCGCATACCCGCTGATAAGCGAGGGTGTTTTTTTTATCTTTTACTGCTACTGCGCAACCCATGCAGGCGCCCGTGCCACAAGCCATTCGTTCTTCCAGCGATACCTGACAGTTAAATTTACTTTTGTTCAATATCTTCGCCAGTGATAGGAGCATTCCCCTGGGACCGCAAGCATATATGGAAGTGTTTGCCGGCAAAAACTTTTTCATGTCTTTTTGAAAAGCCCGCGTCACCAGATTCTTTTCACCAAGGCTTCCGTCATCAGTACAGACATTAACATCGTGACAAAGTTTTTGCGGTTTATCCAATCCGACCACAGCAGTTTCTCTTTGAGCTCCGAAATACAACGTCATTAAAGACGAAGGAAATCTACGAGACAAATTTTCAATCAATAACGACAGGGGAGCTATTCCGATTCCTCCGGCAATAAAGACTACATTCTTTCCGACAGCCTGTATTTCAAAACCGTTGCCCAGTGGACCATTGATTTCCACCTGAGAACCTTCAATTAACCCCGCCATGATCTGTGTTCCCTTACCTACTACACGATACAGCAATTCAATCAAACAAAAATTATTTCTGCGGGAAAAGGAATAAATACTGATGGGACGGGACAGAAATGGATCATTTAATCCGGCTATGCGAATCATGACAAACTGGCCGGGCAGCGGAGTTTCAAAGGAAGCAGCAACTTTAACTTTCATCAGAAAACAGTCTTCCTGAATTTCTTTGTTTTTTGAAATTTCTCCGATGTAGATGTTTTTTGCCATATTAACCTAAGAATTATTATCCTTTTAATTAGTTGCCGCCCCGATTACATCGAGGGCAGGCTCTGCGCTTTGCACTCTTCGCAATGACAAAGCTACTTTTTCACATTCGCCCACATGATTAAGGCATCCTCATGAGTTTCCGCATAATAAAGCGGCCTTATTCCTTCTACTACAAAACCGCATTTCTGGTAAAGCTTTATTGCTTCGATATTTGATTCTCTCACTTCCAGCGTCTGGGCGGTAATTTCATTTTTCCCGGCAATTTCCTTCATTACTTCCATAAGTCCGAAAGCGAGTCCCTGCCTTCTGAACTCTTTTTTTACAGCAAGATTATGCAAATGTACTTCGTCGGCAACAAGCCAGAAAATTATATACGCCCCGATGACGCTCTTACCTTTTACGTTTAGCCTTGCGGTAAGACACACGGAATGAGAACTTTCCAGCTCTCTTGTAAACATACCCGCCGTCCATGGTAAGGGAAAGGATTGCCGCTCAATTGCCAGTATCTGAGGCAGGTCAGCCTTATCCATCAGATCAATTGTCACCTCAGAGGTATTTTTCATAGGATATGAAAAAGTTCCAAAAACACTGCCGCAATTAAAAATATAGCGCAGAAAACAGGGATTGCTTTGCGGAGTTTGAGCATATTAATGGCTACGGCTATGCCCAGAAGCGGCAGAAAATAATATGTTAAAGACAGTGTTTTTATGGTTATGGTGTTTAATTTTGGATACACCCAGATTACAGAAGGAACAAATATAGCCTGCACTGTCAGAAGAAACAAAGCATACAATAAAAATACTTTGATCAGTCCCAGAAAAGTTTTTTGTTCTATTGCCCTGATGTTATTTTCTTTCGCGTCTTCCAAAGCTTTGTCGGATAGAGAATCGTTGGATTTAATGATTTGAACATCCATCTGCTTGGCTAAATTTCCGCAAGGGATGGCTATAAGAATACAAAGCGCGATTAATTCCGGAGAAGCGCCTCCCAGTCTCGATCCGGCGATCAAAGCAGTTGAGGTAGCCACAACGGCAGTCAGGGAATCGTTGGGCGGAATGTAAGTTCCTATGGGTATACGATCAATCCAAATAAGTTCAATAAACGCTCCGATTATCAATCCTGCATAAGGATCATGCAAAAGAAGTCCGATAAGAGGGGCAATTACTACAGGCCGGGAAATCATGGCTTGAACAAAAACACGATCAAGACACAGTAAACTACCGCAAAAAGATACTAAAATAATTTCAGTAAACAAATAAAGCCTCCGCGAGGAGTCGAAAGCCCCCTGACACCTTTATGATTTCTTCTTCCAATAATTCCGAAGGGCGTCTTTAATGTTAACAGTTTTTCCTTTGGGCACAACTTTTAATTCAACAATAACTTCGGATTTTTCTAACAGGTATTCTATGCATTTAATTTCTTTATCACATAAAAAAACGGAAGGAGAGCAACAAATTTTGTATTCATTATTATAAACATTTCCGATGTTTAACTTGTCAAAATGAAATCCCTGATGAAAAGCATCGCAGGCATCAGCAATATTACTGAACAACACTATTGTTTTTTTACCATGACCGTGGGTGAAACTATAATTCCGGACAAAATCTTCTACAGAGCTGACGATTAATTCGATTTCGCTGGGAACGGCCATTCTAATTATGGTCTCCATAAAAGAATCACCGGCCACTTTGTCATCAACAACAATAATACATCTTGCCCTGACATGGGGCACCCAGGCTTCCAATATCTGACCGTGGACAAGCCTGCTGTCAACTCGAACCAAAACTATATTCAAATCTTTCGCCAAATGGAGCCACCTCCGGCAGGAACAATCGCAAAATAATTACCGGCTGGCTTTTTTGCTTAAAATTTCACTAGCCAGCATAATATTTTTTTCCCCGTAATTTTTAACAAGACAGGCAAAATCACGTAAAGTCATATCTTCTTTGACTTCCGCCAACTTAAGCACCATTGGCAAATTAACTCCAGTGAGAACTTCAACTTTTCCTTCTTTCATGAAAGAAAGCGAAATATTGGAAGGCGTCCCGCCAAAGAGGTCTGTAAGAACCAGCACGCCTTTGCCTTTATCCAGTTTTTTGATGGCATTGCTGATTTCTTTTTTTAAATCTTCAACATCTTTTGCCTGATCAACACAAATGTGCAATATATCGCTTAATGGCCCCTTGATTAATTCTGCCGATTTTATCAACTCATTTCCCAAATTACCATGCGTCGTAATAAGTACACCAATCATTATTATTTCCCTCCGAAAAGGCATTCAAGTAATAATGCTGTTTTTGCCATTTTCTGAAATTAAAGCGGTACGCTAATGGATTGCACAATAATTGTCAAGATTAATGAAAGGATGGTAATGCAGAAGCTAAACAAAAAAACATGAGGAGTTGGATATGTTTAAAAAAATTGCTTTGGCCGTTGCAGGAATTGCCATTCTATTAATAATCACCTTGATCACGTTACCGTCACCAGTAAATCCTGTCGCTTATAATGCTCCCGCAAAACCAGCGATGACCGGAGTGCTGACACCAAATGATCTTCTCCAGAAAGCAGAGCTTCTGGCCAGAGGGAAAGTTAACTCTCCAGGCACTCCGGTCTTGAGCGCAAAGAAATCAATCTGCCTGGTGGGCTCCATTATGTTTATCTTGAAGGCGGCAAGAATTAGACTCCTGGCGCAGGCGTTGGGCATCACCAAAGTGCACCTCGGTGGAAGTTCTATGGGTGGCTTTATTTCCATGATGTACTCATCTCTTTATCCCGATGATGTAAAGAGCTTGTGGTTGATTGATCCGGCCGGAATCTGGAGTGCGCCTCCCAGCGAATTACGTGATATTATCGTCAAGACCGGGAAAAACCCTCTTATGGCCAAAAACGAAGATGAGTTCGCCGGAATATTCGCTTTTGTTATGTCTGATCCGCCTTTTATTCCACGTCCCATACTGAATGTGATGGCTCAGGAACGCATTCGTAATTATGAACTGGAGAAACGTATCTTCAAAGAGATGGTGACTGCGTCGGCAGAGAAGTACTCAACAGGTCTGAAAGCGCCCGCTTTGATTGTTTTCGGCGACAAAGACCGCGCCATCAATCCGGCCACAGCAGATATCCTGCACAAGTTGATACCCCGCTCCGAGGTCATCATCATGAAAGGACTGGGACATTTGCCGATGATCGAACAGCCGCGTCAATCCGCTGATGATTACTTGAAATTCCGCGCTGGACTGGATAAAGCACAGTAATTTTTATGAAATTGTTTTATTTAAGGATTTAGATAAGGAGACAACGCTCTGCCCAAATTGCTATTTTACCAGTCAAGATTATCTTGACATCAAGCTGCTTGTCTCTTATATTTTAACCGCATGTTGGAAATGTTTGATCATGATGTCAAACGCAAGATTTAAGATGTTTATGTTGTAAGTTTGAATTAATGATGAACAAAGGAGGTTATCTGATGAAGAAATTAATTTTAAAAATATTGTTTTTAACATTGGTAATTTTTGTGCCGGTTTCGGCAATGGCCGGGGTAAGTGTACATGTTAATATACCCCTGCCTCCGCCGATTGTTTTTCCGGGGCCCCCTGAAGTGGTAGTAATACCGGAAACAAATGTCTATGCCGTACCCGATATTCAGGAAGATATATTCTTTTATGGCGGGTGGTGGTGGCGTCCCTGGGAAGGCCGCTGGTACCGTTCCCATTACTACGATAGGGGTTGGGGTCATTACAGGTACGTTCCACCTTTTCATAGACATATTCCTCCCGGATGGAGAAACGATTACCGCGATCACCGGTGGAGAGGATATGAATGGCAGCATCAAAGGGTCCCTCACAGAGACCTTCAACGTAATTGGCGCGGCTGGGAAAGAAACAGACATTGGGAAAGACAGAATTCCTGGGGCGTGAAGGGAATGCCTCCCAGAGGTAAAAGAAATGTCAACCCTCCGGGACCTAAAGGCGGCCCTGGATCAGGCCCCGGCCCGGGACATAATCCCCCCGGTCATGGACCAGGAAGATAAGCAAGAATTAAAAGACAAAGCGGCAGCAATGCACACGACCGCTTAACAACACAATTAAGAAAACCGGCTTTGAGAAATCAAAGCCGGTTTTCTTCTATTAATCAACATCTCGCGACAAACAAAAAAAGGTTAGCTTCTTCTATGCCGTGGGAACCAATTTAATTTATTTTCTAATTCTTCAATTTATAAAACCTGTTGGTTAAAGTTTTTCCATCTTTAACATTATCCAACCGGTTGCCGATTGCCTCATCCAGTTTTAACAATCTGTCATCCGGATGCGGATGTGTTTTAAAAAGCAGCGCGACACTGCCTTCATCTTTGCCCGTCTGCCCGATAGTTTGCAATACTTCGGGCAATCCATAAGGCTCGTAGCCAGCTCTTGTGGTCAGCGCCACGCCCATACGGTCAGCTTCAAATTCGGCATTTTTATCAAGACTTCGGGCGCAGATCTCCGCACCGCTGCCGATTACTTTTCGGATGACCTGATTATCCTTGCCGATTTGTTTGCCAAGCAGGCCCGCACCCAAATCCAGCAGTTGAGATTTTTGCAGAATCTTCAGGTGATGGCTTCTGACAACGTGGGCGATTTCGTGTGAAAGCACCCCTGCCAGTTGCGCTTCATTTTCCAGTTTGCGATAAAGTCCTTTAGTGATGATTACATAACCACCGGGCGCGGCAAAAGCATTGATATCTTCGCTTTCAATAACTCCGAAATGCCAGGGCAAATCAGCACGTTCACTCTGATTAGCAACCCATCGTCCAACCTGATTGACGTATTTTTGCAGTGCCGCATCTTTTACCAGAGGAGAAGCGCCCAGCAGGTTGCCGGTAATTTCCCGTCCTATTTGAATTTCTTCCTGTGGAGAGGGGCTTTTCCAGTTAAATGCTTTTTTACTACTTTCACTGCCTGTGGCATTGCTGGTTGAAGTTGTTTTACCGGTAGTACTTTCTTTGACTACATCTTTTAATGTTTCACCAAGATCAAATGCCTGAGCTTGTGATATAAATGTGGCAAATATGAAAACAAGAAAAAAGTAAATTACACGCATATTTTTCTCCTTCTTTATTTTGATGCAGGCAGGTAGTTAATTTTGACCGCTTTAAGACCGCCGCTTTTGGCAAACTGTTGCGCCTGTCCGGAAGTTATTGTAAAACTCTCCAGCTTTTTCACTTCGGCCTCACTATATTTGGCGTTTTTAAGCTCTTCTTCATTCAAGCCGCGCACACCGGTTGTGGCAACTACCTTACCTGTCCCTGCCCTGCCGCTGGCCACATCCAGCACACCTTTAATCTGACCACCGCTGCTGGCTGCACCGCGCTTAACTGATAGCAGGCGCACCCATCCGCCGGCTTTCGTTGTTTTCACATTCAGCCATGCTCCCTTTTTCCCAAGAATTTGCAATTTTTCGCCGCGCTTAATATCAGCTGTTTTTTTTGCATCTGAGTAAGGTTGCGCGCGGAGAACATCCGCCTTGAGCGCGCTGCCCGATTCCGCCGCCAGCGAAACAACCGGCAGAAATAAAGCTGCCAGCAGCAACCATAAAATTTTGTATGTTTTCATAATCACCCCTTCTATTAGGCGGAACGCCTGAATTAAAATATCAGTTGATATTTATTCGTTCTGCCCGATGTGTTCCATTTTGATGACAGCCTGCGCGAATAAACTTCGCCACTGACCGGCCAGAGGAATTCCGGCGGCCAATCCTCCTTCATGCTTTGTGTAACGGATTTTCGTATTGCCGGGCAAACCGATATCAATCAATATCATCGGCATTTGCGAAGCAAGCTGATCGGCGTCCTGCTTTGCCTGTTTCGCGTATTCCTCCTGTTTTTCGGCATAGGTCCAGCAGACAACCGCCATATCGCCAAACAGACCCCAGATACCGCTTTGCGAACCTTTCAGCACATCAACCGTATTAGGAGTCTTGCAGGTAAGTTCAATTCTTCGTTTCAGTTTTTTAAGCAGAGCATCGCCCAGCGGCTCTTTGCTTTCCACCAGAACAGGCATGATCAAAACCATCGAGCCGTCTTCACCGGCTTTTACGCCGAAAGCCAGCCAGCGCTGCAACGCCAGATCATTGGCCAGCGCGTAAACCTTGGCGACACTGAAATACGCGACCGCCCAGATAATCGGTCCGCTGATATCAAAATAATTATTGGTGACATTAATAATAACGTAGGAAATCACCAGCAAACCAATCTGGCTGCTGCTGAAAACCTTGTTTAATTTATCGCGATCCGCCTGCTTATAAAACGCCGCGGCTGTCAGCCAGATAAGCAGTAAACTAAACAGGACATAAGTCAGCGCGCCTCGCCAGACATGCAGGTAATCTCCATGTTTGACGTTATCAATGGCCGTGGCCAGAACTTCAACGCCCGGATAAATTTTAGCCATCGGCGTGGCTTTAAGATCAAAGAGGCTGGGAGCAGTAGAGCCGATGATCACCGTTTTCCCGGTAAATTCATTCGGCGGTCGTTTCTTCTCTTTACTGCTCAAATCCAGCATCACATCGCTGAAAGTTACATAGTGATAAGTGAAGGGCTTGCCGCGCCAGTTAAGAAGCACACCTTGTTTCTCCGGTAAATTGTAGCCCAGCATGCTGCCTACGGAAAACGGCAGCGACGGCACTTTCCATCCATAGTCATTTCTGTATAAATTATATTCACGCACGATGCCGTCTTTATCCGGATAAATGTTATTGAATCCCAGACGACCGGAATTAATCGCAGCGGGGAAGTGCGGTAATATAACCGCCAGGGTCGCATTTTTGTCTGCTTTTTCCTGAATCATTTCCTTCACGCCGGGAATCATCGATGGTTTTACCTTGCTTAGGTTATCCTGATCTTCCGATAAGCGGATAAAAGGAAAGAAAGTATTGCTTGTTGCGGCAATGGCGTTATCGAAATAAGCGTCGCTGTCGGGATTGGCTATATCGGCGTCGCTGAACAAGATATCAAATATAACCGCCTTGGGATTTTGTGCTTCAATATTGTCCAGAAATTCTCCAAAGACCTGACGCGGCCACGGGTATCGTCCAAAATCTTTCGCCATTGCCGCCAGAGAGGCTTCATTAATATCCACAATAACAATATCTTTGTCCGGTTTGGGCATAATCAGGCGGCTGCGCACCATTAAATCAAAAGCCTTTTGGCGCATGTTCTCGCCCACATGAAATACACCGGCATCAACAAAAACAAACAGCGTAAGCAAAACCCCGAGATAAATATAAAAATTATTTTGCAGTTTTCTTGTGGTTTGAGCCAGCCATTGTCCGATGAGCAATTTCAGTTTTGTCAAAATAAGCTCCTTATTCTTAAAATCGGGTAAAGGATAAGAAATTAGAACTTTTGTGTCAATGAGAAATATCCGGCGCAAAGCAAGATATAGACTTAAACGAGTCGTTATAATGAGTTACAAATTCAAAAAGAACTTTATATTTTTTTATGAAATGTGTTAATCTTTTAACTAGATAAAGTAATTATCTATGGATATATGTTGATGATCGATTATATGAAAAAGCATGAAAAGTATGTAAACGAGATACTCGGGGGAAAACAGGGTGAGGAAAAATTAAAAGAACTTCTCGCCTATCATGACAAACAGATTCAATGGATCCAACACGAAAGACTTGTACATCTTATTGTTATGCTCTTTGTTTGTCTTTTTACCTTGCTTTCTTTTGGCTTCACTGTTATTGAAACTTCCACGCCTTCTATTGTTCTGTCAGGACTGCTCCTAATCTTATCGCTTGCGTATATTATCCATTATTACCGAATCGAAAATGGCGTACAAAAGTGGTATTTGATTTCCAATCAAATCAGGCAGAGGCTTTAATTACAATATTAATTAGAGCCGCTTTATCACTTTAAGAGACAGGAGAAAAACATTGCTTAAGAATAAAATTGTACTGCATTATGAAGGAGGAAAATTATATAAAGGAGTTACCTGTAATTTTTCCCCTAACAAAGATACTTTTCATTTGGTGCTGATGACTGATCCACCGGACAGCAAGCCTTTGGAATTAACCATCACCGGACTGAAAGGATTGTTTTATGTTAAGGATTATTTTGGAAAGCCTGATTATCATGAAAAAAAAGAGTTCAATCCGTCCATACCTGTAGTGGGACGCAAGATCAAGATACTTTTTAAAGATGGAGAATTAATGGTCGGCACTACAGTTGGATATCAGAAGGACCGGCCGGGATTTTTTGTCGTTCCTGCCGACCCGGACTCCAATAACGAACGTTGTTTTGTTCTTTCTTCGGCAACTCTGGAGATTACACTAATCTGATTTAATAAATTCTTTCCTTTTGCTTGGCCATGAACGGCACATAAGCCACTTGTCCACTAGAAATTTTCAGACCAGCCCAACCTTTCTACGTCATATCCGTCGTTATGAAGAAAACGGACTTGACTTCAAGAATAGTTTCGACCATATTTCCCATGAATGCAGTGAAGGGAATGATTTGATGAAAATTTTATACTATGATTGTTTTGCCGGCATCAGCGGCGACATGAACCTGGGAGCCATGCTTGATCTTGGTATTGACCAAAAATATTTATTAAAAGAACTCGGAAAGCTGCCTTTTGATTCCTATCAACTAAAAATTTATAAAGATAAGCGTGGGGGTATTACCGGAACAAAAGTTGATGTTGAGGTTTCTTCTCCAAAGAAAACATCTCAACAAACCGGTCTCAATAAACGCTCATTCAGAGACATTACAAAAATAATTAAGCAGAGCAATTTATCTGCCCATGTCAAAAAGATCAGTCTTGATATGTTCACCTGTCTTGCGCAAGCTGAAGCAAAAATCCACGGACATAAAATTGAAGATGTACATTTTCACGAGGTAGGTGCAATCGATTCGATTGTCGACATAGTCGGTGCGGCAATTTGTCTGGACTATTTAAAAGTCGACAAGGTTATCTTCTCACCCATTCAGGTTGGTTCCGGTATAATTAATTGCAGCCACGGCATCCTGCCTGTCCCGGCGCCGGCCACGGCGGAAATTCTTCAGGGCATTCCCATTAAAACCGGTCTTGTGCCTTTTGAGGCAACAACTCCAACCGGAGCGGCGATAATTGCTGCAACAGCTTCATCTTTTACCGATAAAATTGATTTCACTCCACAGAAAATCGGTTATGGTCTGGGCAGTAAAGATTCTACTATACCTAATGTCCTGCGCTTATTTTTGGGCGAGATATCCACCGGTGCAGCAAAATCAGATGATCTGGAAACCGGCGAAGCTGTTATTATCGAATGCAATATTGATGATATGAATCCAGAACTCTATGACACATTGATGGAGCGTCTTTTTTCCGCTGGTGCTCATGATGTCTTCTTCACACCGATCATTATGAAAAAATCCCGTCCGGCGGTAACAGTATCTGTGCTTTGTGATGTTGGAAAACAAAAAGCGATGGAAGAGGTTCTATGGCTGAATTCATCCACCTTCGGCCTGCGTTCTTACAAAGTTGCCAAGTCTATGCTGCGGCGAAAAATGGTAAAAGTCAAAACCAAGTATGGCGAAATAACGATAAAAAATGGCTACTTAAAAGGACGAGTAATCAAATCCAAGACGGAATATGAAGATTGCAAGAAGCTGGCAAAAGAAAACGATGTTACCATCCAGGATATTTATGAAAGTATTCGCGTTGCAAAAAGGAACAAAAAATGAATACTGATGCATTAAAAGTTCTTCTGGAAAATATACGCGACGGGGAAATAGATGTCGAAGCTGGTATCTTCAAGTTGCGAAATCTATCTTACATTGATTTGGGTTGCGCCAAACTCGATACAAACCGCGAGATGCGTATCGGTTATCCGGAGGTGATCTTTTGCCCTGGCAAAACTAATGAGCAGATAAAAACTATTATACAGGCCATGATGGCCGGAGATGCCAACATTCTAGCTACACGCGCCAGCGAAGAAGTTTTTGCCGCAGTCAAAGAGATTTGTCCTGCTGCTGCGTATCATCCGCTTGCCCGGACAATTACGCTAACAAGAAAAGAACTACCTCTGTCCGAAAATTACATCGCCGTTGTGACAGCAGGAACGTCCGATTTGCCCGTTGCCGAAGAGGCAGCCGTTACTGCCGAAATTTTCGGTAATCGTGTGGAAAGAATTGTCGACGTCGGTGTGGCCGGTGTGCACCGTTTATTGGACAAGTTGGATTTAATCCGTGGAGCACGTGTCATCGTTGTCGTTGCCGGAATGGAGGGAGCCCTGCCCAGCGTCGTCGGCGGCCTGGTGGATAAACCGATAATCGCGGTGCCCACTTCTGTTGGTTATGGAGCAAGCTTTCAGGGCGTAGCCGCTTTGCTGGCAATGCTCAACAGTTGTGCGGGAGGAGTGTCGGTTGTGAATATCGACAATGGCTTCGGTGCAGCCTGCATAGCCAGCATGATCAATAAACTGAAATAAATCCAGAGAATCGTTTTACTCAAGTATCTCTAGGCGCGTATCAATCACTTCATTCATGCTGCCGGTGCGGTACCCTTGCAGGTCCAAAGCAGTATAGGCAAAACCAATTTCCCGGAATTGTTTGTATACATTATCCATCAGTTCCAGATCGAAAAATTTAGGCCGTTCGGCTTCAGCCACTTCAATCCGCGCTGTATCACCATGGTGACGCACTCGCACCTGTTTGAATCCAAAACTGAGCAGACATTGCTCAGCCCTATCCACCATTGCCAGTTTCTCTTTTGTTATTTTTTCACCGTAAGGAAAGCGTGACGCCAGGCAGGCAAAAGATTGTTTATCCCACGTGGGCAATCTCATTTTTTTTGATAATTTTCTAATGGCGTCTTTATTTAAGCCGGCATCCTGAAGTGGACTGATAATTCCCAGTTTTTTAATCGCCTTCATCCCGGGGCGGTAATCACCAAGGTCATCGATGTTTGATCCTTCGGCAATGTGTTGTATGTAGCATTTTTCAGCTACTCCTTTTATTTTGGAAAGCAATGCGTATTTGCACAAATAGCATCGGTTAGGCTGATTATTAGTAAAACCTTCAATCTCCAATTCCTTTGATTGAATGACAATATGCTTGATTCTGGCGCTACGGGCAAATTCTGCGGCTTCCTTAAACTCTCTTTGCGGATGAATTGAAGATCGCGCTGTTACAGCAATGACTCGATCTTGTAAGACATCATGGGCAACCTTCAATAGAAACGTGCTGTCGACGCCACCGGAATAAGCCACAGCCAAAGAACCTTTTTCTCCGATATTATACTCAAGTTGTTTTAAAGCATCCTGAAGTTCCATAAATATGATTATATAACATAAATAGATATTCAATGCCGCTGATTTTTAAGTAAGAAGCAGTCGCCGATTCGTCGTCTTATCTTGCTAAATATTTCTTGACATTTTCGTAATATTTTTTATACATACGTGCTACTGATGGCCCGCATTATTACGATTATCGTTTTCATAGCACGGAATAAAGCTGTTCAGAGGGGTACCTCTTGCCAAGGTCCTCCAAGCTTCGATATTGGAAGCCCCTCTGGGCAGCGTTGATTTGGAAGATAGTGATTATTTATTAAGGATAGACCAGACCATCAAATAAATAGAGAGGCAGGGTATTACCTTTGGCGAGGATCCCCTGCCTCGAAAGAAGTGTAACAACACAAATAGCATCACACCTCCTCAGTGATTTATAACATAAAGGAGGTGGTATGTAAACAACAGGAGGGAAACGAATGCGAAAAAAGTATTTAATTGTATTATTTTTAATTGTATTTTCTTTGACATCTTTTGCAGAAGAAAAAGGCACAACCAACACAGAAGAGAAGAATGTAACAAAAGTGGAAAATGAAAACTCAACCAACGAAGCAGATAAGAGTGTAATAACAATGAAAGAGGTTGTTGTTACAGCAACAAGGGTGGAAAAAGATGTAGCGACTGCGCCGGGATTCGTGAAGGTGGTGAAAAAAAAAGAAATGGAAACAAGGAATATCAAGACAGTTGATGAAGCTTTAAATACTCTGCCGGGTGTCTTTAACAGGCGGCAGTCTATGACAGATGTTCAATCATCGATTTTGCTGCACGGTATTTCCGATCAGAAAAGGACTTTGATCATAAGGGATGGAATAACGCTGAACAACGGCTATGACGGTTCGGTAAGCTTCACGGGATTATCGACGGAAAATATCGAAAGAATCGAAGTTGTTCAGGGTCCATCTTCCAGTCTCTACGGCGGTAATGCCATGGGCGGCGTAGTAAATATCATAACTAAAATGCCGGAAAAGAGGGAATTCACTTTAAAAAGCGGATATGGTTCAAGCTGGAGCCGAGGAGAAAGCCTGGATGATCTTCAAAAATATTATCTGTCTTACGGTGATAAATTTGCTGATAAATTCCATCTTCTCTTTAACTACGGATATGAGTCGACAAACGGTTTCTCTAAATACCTTAATGTTACGTCGACACACCCTAGTGCCGGTCTTGCAGGCTGGTCATCTACTACGGATACTGCAGGAAACACCAAATATCTGATAGGCGATAAAGGTGACAATATCTGGTGGGACGAAAATATAGGTATCCGGGCGCGGTATGATTTTTCCAAGGTTTCGAAAATAAATGCATCATTTGCAAGGGTCCGTTATAAATATAATTACGATGATCCACATACTTATTTACAGGACGCATCAGGAAATCCCGTCTATTCCTATACGAGTGTTAAAGAAGGCACCTTCGTTTCCTATACGGGGGCCGGTGCGAAAGAAATAAATCAATACAACGTGAATCTGGAAACGGAAATAGGCATTGTCAAAACCAAACTCTCTTTAGGTCTTAATGATGAAGTCAAAAACTGGTACACTCAGGCAGGCACTTATATAGCCGGAGGGGCCGGCGGCACGGTATCCAGCACTCCTAACCAGAATTATAATGCGGACATTCAGTTCACCATACCCATTTTCACCAGAAACATCCTGACCTTCGGAGGTTCATTAAAAAACGATACGGCGAACACTGAGAAATCAACGCTTAGTGAATGGAAAGATGAGACCTCCACGCTCATACTTACAAATAATTACGGCGGCAAGGACATTACATATGCCGTCTTTGTCCAGGATGAAATATTAATTCTGAATAATCTTACCGCCTACATCGGCTTCAGGGAAGACTGGTGGGAAACAAAAGACGGCTATGCCAATCAGTTCGGCACCGGAGCTTTTGCGGCGACATATGATTCCAGAAGCGACAATTCGTTCAGTCCAAAGTTGGCGGTAGTCTATAAACCGTTTGATGACATGACACTTAGGGCATCTGCCGGTCAGGCATTCCGGGGACCCACGGTTTATGAATTATTCGGCACATATGTATCGGGTACCACAACCTACAGCGGTAATCCCGATCTGAACCCCGAAACAGTGAGATCATGGGACGCGGAAATTACACAGGGTCTCTGGAAAGGGGCAAAAGTCAGCGCCACGTATTTTGAAAATTATATGAAGGATCTCATTTATACCACGACAATATCTTCAACAGAAAAGAAATACATGAATGCGGGTAAGGCCGAAAGCAAAGGTGTGATGCTGGAAATCGAGCAGCGCTTCGATAAATATGTAAGGCTGTTTGCAAACTACACTTATACCGACGCCAGGATAAAAGAAAACAGTGCAAATCCGGCTTCTGTAGAGAAACGTATGACTTATATTCCTGATACAATGATTAATGCGGGAGCAGCGTGCGAAGTAGGATCTTTTTCCGCTTCTTTAACAGGCAGATATGTAGGCAAGCGTTACTCATCAGATACCAACACGGATCAGGTAAATAATGTGTTTTTATCCTATGATCCTTTTTTAACAGCGGACGCAAAAGTATCTTATAAGATCACCAAATTTGCCACGTTATCTTTTTCCGTCGATAATATTTTTAATGAATCTTATTTTTCATCTTACGTAGCGCCCGGCAGATCATGGTTTGGCGGACTGGAAGTGAAATTTTAATTAAATTAAATAAATTTGGTGCACAAGACTTTAGTAATAACAGTGAGATTTGCCTGATATGATTACAATGGACTCCTTCAGCTATACCTATCCAGGCGCGGATGCTCCTTCTCTGCAGGATATCAGTCTGCAAATCGAATCTGGCGAAACGGTTTTGATCCGCGGCGCTTCAGGATCAGGAAAAACGACCCTTCTTTACTGTCTGAACGGTCTTATTCCCCATGTTTTTGCCGGATCATCTAACGGCTCGGTCAAATTAAATGGCTTCACCCCGTCGGAAAAGCCTCTGAGCGAGATCGCCAGGACGGCAGGCACGGTCTTTCAAAATCCGGAAAGTCAAATTTTTATGATGCGGGTGGAAGATGACGTGGCATTCGGCTGTGAAAACCTGTGTCTGCCTAGAGAAGAGATCATCAGCCGCCGGGATGAAGCCCTGCGTTTCATGGGTTTATGGGATATGAGGCGCAAGGAAACATTCAAGCTCTCAGGAGGATACAAACAACGTCTAGCCGTCAGTTCCATCTATGCAATGCACCCCAATATTTTCCTTTTTGACGAACCGACAACAGATTTGGATGGCGAAGGGCGAAAAGAGTTTTTCAGAATTATCAAGGGGCTTAAGGATAAGGGCAAGACAGTCGTTTTGGTCGAGCATCAGTATGAAGATTATCTCTCCATTATGGACAATATTATTAACATGGAGGGCGGGCGGATCATAGAAAATCCTGTATCGGCAACAACTTTTCTACCGGACAGAAAAGCAAAGGCGCTCTCTGAATCATCCGTAATCGCCATGTGTCATGTCTGTTTCGGCTATGACCAGAAAATCAATGTTTTAGAAAACATTGATATCATGATCCGGAGAGGAGAAATCGTTGCATTCTGTGGCGATAACGGTTCCGGGAAGACAACGCTTTTAAAAATTATAAGCGGAATCCTGCAACCCGATCATGGAGAAATCACGATTTTAAATATTCATAAACCGGCATTGGAACATCTGGTGGGCCGCGTGGGTTTTCTTTTTCAGAACCCCGATGAACAACTTTTCGCTGCAACTGTGGAAGAAGAAATTGCCTTCGGGCCTGGTTGTCTGAGCCAGAAAACAGATGTGGAGCGATATCTGGAAATCGCCGGTCTGAAAGATCACCGACTGCGCCATCCGCAGACCATCTCGCGGGGACAACGACAAATCCTGGCGGTAATTTCCATTATGGCGATGGAGCCGGAAATCATCATTCTTGATGAGCCGACAACAGGACTCGACGATAGAACATGGCATAAACTTATGGCTCTGCTTTATGACTATGCCTACCGGGGAGGAACAATTGTCTTTTCAACCCATAACGAACGTGCGGCTGCTCTGGCGGAACGTAAAATAACCATGCGCAAAGGCAGGATCATCAGCGATGAAATATCTGGATAAGAAAACATACCTGCATCGGCTTGATCCCCGGACAAAGATTCTTCTGGGCTTGATGGTCGCCATCCTTATAGTTGTTTTGAAGAACCCGTTGGAATTGTTCCTGCTTTGTTTTGCCGTTCTGATTCTCTTTGGAATTCTGCGTCCGGCAAAAAGCACGGTAAAGGCAATGTTTATTATTATGATTACCACCTTGATTTTTACCATGACTTCACAAGGATTCTTCTATTCGTTTGAACCGCGCACAATTATCATTACAATATTACCACCTGATTCGGGATTCCTGGGAAATATAACCGGTGGAATCTCTCTATACCGTGAGGGTATCATTTACGGAGCGTTGCAGAGTCTTCGGCTTTTTTCAGCAATGCTGCTCAGTGCAGTCATTGTTATGTCCACATATCCTTCTGATCTGCTGCTGGGCATGGAGAGTATGGGTATGCCTAAAAGAATTGGTTTTGTTATTACGGTCAGCATTCGCTTTATTCCCTCTCTGTTGGATGCGGCAAGACGCATCCTTCTGGCTCAAAGGCTGCGGGGACTAAAGGTAAAAGGATTAATGGGCTGGTTTCGGGCTTTTTACCGCCTCCTGCCGCCGTTAATTATCGATAGTCTACGCAATGCCCGTCGTATCGCTCTTGCTGCTGAGGTGCGTGCATTTACCGGCAAAAGAACTAATTTAAAAGAACTGACCTTGTCTTCACGCGACTGGACTTTTTTAGGCCTTTCCACCGCGGGCATGTTCATACTCATCCTGTGCCAGGAGATATTGCCATGAATCTCTACATCGGATCAGTGATATTCATTGCCATCCTGGGCGGGATAGTATTTCATCTTCTTTGGACACGCAAGGCAATCCCGTCTTTCAGTACCGTAGACTTGACGACCATAGCCCTGTTTTGCAGTTTGCTTTATATTACTATCTTACCTTTTAAATTCGGTCTGAGCCGTATCCCCCTGATTCAGTCATTCTTTTTTTCCATACCCTATACGGCAACACTCTTCATCGGTATTCGTCTCATTCCTCGGGCAGGGACAACAACCATGATCATTTGCGGTCATAGCATCTTATCTCAGATCATCTCCAGTGGTCTTAATCCTCTATGGTGGCCGTATGCGCTTTTGGCCTCATTTGCCCTGGAATTATATTTCATCATTACAGGGAATTATCTGCATACCATGAAGAATGCCCTCGGCGCCGGATTTCTTCGGGGGCTGACAGTTTATACTTATTTTTACTGTTTTTCTGCGCCCTATATCTGGCATCAGTTTTATGCCCCTTGGTATATTTTTATCCAGACCGCGCAAGGAATAGTTGGATCAATAATCGGCGCCTTAATCGGCATATATCTTAGCAAACCAATCATTAACGCCGTCCGCTACGGAGGAATCTAATAAAACAAGAAAGGAATGAATCATGGCTTTTTACAAAATAACCTGCAATGAAAAGTATTGTTTCGCTACCGTCCACAACTATGGATGCACGTTCCGTTGCCCGACATGCAGCTATAAACTTCATAGTGGCCCATCTGGAAAACCCGGTTTGTCCTTTCCGGCCCCGAAACAGTATTTGAAAACAGAAGAAATCAAGGAAGCCCTCCGGAAACTTCCTATCAAGAATCTCTATTTCATGGGCGGAGAACCAACAGTGGCAAAGGATTTGCCCGAAATACTTCGCTTTGCCAAGGAAGAACTCCATATCGGCACTCGATTGGGACATACAAACGGCAGTAAAATTCCTTTGCCTTACTTGGACGGGGCCAATATCGGTCTTAAGGCCTGGGATGAAGATCTTCATCGGACCATTACGGGACAGGAAAGAAATCAAATATTTGCAAATGTGGCTGCCGCCCACAAAGTAGGAATGAATCTTAAAATTAATGTGGTTTATGTTCCGGGACTTGTTGATCTCGATCAGGTGGAAGACGTCGCCGCCTGGCTAGCCTCAGTGGACAAGAATATTCCTTTTCACATCATGGGATACATTCCCGTTCCCGGTCAACCCTATCCACAGCCCACGGTTGAACAGATGATGATGGCTGAGAATCTTAGCCGGCGGCATCTCCAAAATGTGGCTAGTTCCAGGCTGGAGCCTGATCATGCACTCAGCTTGTCAGAAAGAGACGATCGTTTTGCGGTGACACGGATATTGTAGCTGACGAATGGCAAAATTTTCTTGACTATTGGGTAGTGTTATTTGTATCTTTGTAAAACACGCACTCTGGAAAGGGAGGAACTATTATGTCCAATCTTGTTCGTTTTGGTGTATCACTGGAAGAAGATCTTTTGGTAAAATTTGACAATCATATTAAAAAACATAAATACACCAATCGGTCCGAAGCTTTGCGCGATATGATTCGTGAGGAACTGGTCAAGAAGGAATGGACGGAAAATAAGGAAGTTACCGGCGCGATAACGCTCGTTTATGATCACCATACAAGAGAATTAGTCACCAAGGTTTTAGATGTCCAGCATGATTATCATGCCTGCATTCTCTCCACACAGCATATTCATCTCGATCATCATAATTGTTTTGAAATTATCGTGACCAAAGGCAAGTCAAAAGAAATTGAGGAGCTTTATCAGAAACTGAAGTCCATCAAGAGCGTAAAGCACGCGGGGTTTATGATGGCAACGAAGGGGAAAGATTTACCCTGACACCCTTTTCCCTTCTGTGGCTAACTTTGTTGGCGCAACCTGCCCCGGCGCAGGCCGGGGTTGTCGGCATCTTGCCCGGCGTATGCCGGGTCCTCAACGTATGTATAATACGCATGCGGAGCCTCCTCTTTGCCGCCTCGTTATCCTTTGAAGGGAAAAGGGTGTTGCAATCGAGGTAACTTGGGGATTAAATTACATTGCGCCGATCCGACGCATTCATTAAGTTGCCTCAAACAGAATTTGGTCTGACAGTGAGTGTAAATTTAATCGATAACTTCCTGTAAAAAACAAACCATCAATCTTCGCAAATATGCAAGATTTCAATCCGTAATAAATACTTGAATCTTATGATAGAAAATAAATAGTTTGCTTAGTTTCCCCCTGCGGCCTCTGCCGCAGGGGGAAATAGCATATTGACACTCGCTGAGAGCAAGCGGAGTGGGACACTCTTCACTCTTCACCGTTTAAACGTTGATCGTTTATCATACCGTTGCCGGTAAATCTCTTTTGACAGACTGATTATCCTTGTGTTACAAATTAGGCGTGAAAAACAAAATCCTTTCACTAACCGCAATAAAGTCGCTGAAAGATTTACGAATACGACACAGTAACGCACTTGCTGAAGCACGGGGAATGCGAGAATTGATTAAAGTATGGTGGATTGCCTTTCGTTATCATTTTGTCCCTGCCAGTTTTCTGCCGGCCATTTTGGGCACAGTTGTGGCCTGGGCGCTCACCGGTTTCATGAATCAATGGTTTTTCTTGCTGACAGTGCTGGGAGTGACGCTCAACCATATCGCGTTGAATATGACTGACGACTATTTCGATTATCACGCCGCCGTCGATTGCCCCGGTAAAAAAAATCCCTATGCCGGCGGCAGCGGCACATTAACCAGAGGCATGATTCAGCACAAACATATGCGCATGGTTTTTACATCTTTCTATCTGTTGACCATCTTCATCGGACTGTATCTTTGCGCGGTTCAGACATGGTGGATACTTGCCTTCGGTTGCCTCGGCATGGGAAGTTCCTACTTCTACACAGCGCCGCCGATCCGCTACGGCTACCGCGGTCTTGGAGAAATTTCTCAATTAATCAATTTCAGTTTCACCATCGGCATGGGAGCCTTTGTCGTGCAGACGATTTCTTTTTCCCGGGAGGCCTTTCTGGTTTTGTTACCTCCGGGCTTCATGATGTTTGCCATGATAATAATCAACGAAATACCGGACAGAAACGACGACGCAGCGGCAGGTAAAAATAATCTGGTTGTCAGGTTCGGCGCGGAAAAAGCTCTCTGGCTTTACGGTATCGCCATGACTTTGGCATATTCAACAATTTTATTTGCACCGCTATTGAATATGGCAAGTTTTTGGATTTATCTTGCTTTTGTAACTCTGCCCTGGACAGTGCGGGCATTCAGAATCCTGAGCAAGTACTTCAACGAACCATCTCTGCTGATACCGGCAAATTTGCTGACCATCCGTGTTCATCATCTGACAGGAATATTGCTAATCATTGCCTATCTCATTCAGGGAATGCAAAATCAGCGCGAATTCCGGCCGGCCTTTTTTGCTTTGCTGCTTCTGGCAGCTTTTTATCTGCCGGCTGCCGTGCCCGTGCTTTTCAAAGGAAAACTATTTTTTCCTTTTTGTTGTTGATTGCCGATCTGATCATTATGGCGGCCCTCATAGTCAAGCCCGCAATCCTGCAAAACCCTGCCGGGCCGGATTTGATTGTGCCGGCCTTGATTTTCTTTTGCCTGCCGGTGGTCTCACTCATCGGCGAGCATGGAGGCAAGTTGGTTTTCCCCGTGTTGAAAAGCAAATAACCAGATCAGTTTCCTTGCCCAAGGGAAACTCAGGAATAAAAATTCTTTCCAACCCTCTATAAAAGGATGGTGTTATTGAATAACTAATTTCTATCTCCACCTTACCCCCCTCGAAAGAGGGATTTTGTCATTGATTTCCTGTTTTTTCTTGCAATGATCTCTAAATGGAGTTATTTAATACGCGATTCGAATTTACCCTGCATTATGCGGAGGACGTCGATGATGTCTGTGGTTCCGCATGTTTCACTGAAATAAATTAGCAATGTTAACGGAGAGCTGAAATTTTATATTTAAAGGCCTGACCCCGTGACCTGTATATTACAATTTTTCAAATTATGTCAAATTAACTAAAAGGAGTAATTTCGTTATGAAAAAGATAAAAATTGGTCGACTTACTCTGATGTCTTTATTCTGCGTCATAGTTCTTTCGGCCTGCGCAAGTGCACCGGTTGGCAAATACAAGGTGCTGAAGGATTCAAGCCAGTCTCTTTTAACGAATACAACGGACACGTACACGCGAATTGAAAAACTTCAGGCACGTTTTGTCGTAACCGCGGCTGAAGACAAGCCGATAGATTTAAACACCTTCAAGCCGTTGATAGGTGGACAGAGTTTTGATATTACCCCTTCTCTGAGATACAGAGAGCAAGCTTTCGAGGTTCTTGTAAAATACCTGAATGTATTGAGTGTACTGGCTTCAAAAGATTATGCGTCAGATATCGACAAGGCTTCCATAGAACTTTCAAGCAGCCTGCAAACATTGATAGAAAAAACAAATGCTGTTGATGCTGCTAACGCCGCAAAAGTTGCAGGAATTTTTGGAACACTGGTTGATACATTAAGCCGGCCCATCGTTGAAGCAAAGCGAATTGATGCATTAAAAACCATCATGGATTCGTCACAGGAGGATTTGCAAACACTTACGAAGCTCCTAACGGGAAGCAATACAAAAATTAAAGGGTTTATTGAAAAGGCCCGCGAATCAATCATTTTACATGCAAATGCAGCCAGGCCCCAATACAACTCGCCCCTTCGTTATGACTATGACAAAAATATTGCCGATCAATTGCAGGAAATCGAGGAGATATCGGCATCACTGGATGCAATCAACAAAGGAATAGAAAAAATACCTGCCGCGCATAAAGAAATAAGAGTTTCATTAGATCAAAAACAAAATAGCATTGAAGCGCTGAAAGGCTTGGTACAGGAGGTCCAGAGAGTGAATAAATTCTATAGAAGCCTGTCTCAGACAAAATAATAAGTGGAGGTAGATACCATGAGTCATGAATTAGTGGAAAAAACTGCCGGCCTGGCATCGCGCGTCAACAACCTTGCTGTTAAACAGTCAGGTATTTCCAGCAGGCAGTTGTTGATTCAACAGGATAAGCTGATCAAGCTTGCGATGGTTGCTATTGTTCAAGATCTCGAATGCGAAAAGCCAGCGTACAAAAAAGCCATAGATGGTCTAAATAAAGCAATAACGGCAGTTAATGAAGCGGATAAGAATATTTCTAAAGTTGGTGACGCGATCAAACGGGTAAAGCAGGCTATCGATCTGATAACTAAAGTAGTAGAGATAGCAGCCGCCTCAGCATGTATTTAAAATAAAGCATTAGAAAAGTTTCATCTCTGCGATATTCGAATGGACATCGGTAATGTCCATTAACCGACATCATAACCGATAGACTTAATAAAATATCAATTGCCGTATAATTGCAGGAGGAAAGTTATGGGGAAAGGCGTTAAGAAACAGGACAAAAACAGTTCTTATGTGGCAGGCAACAGTGAAGACCCCATTTATTTTGGAGCACAAAAAGTTATCGATGCCGAATTGAAGTTAATCAGCAAAAGAAAAGGAAAGGAAATAACGGAAACAAATAATCTCGCGGGCCTCGCTCTTTCCGGCGGAGGAATACGTTCCGCCAGTTTTTCTCTGGGCATCATGCAGGCGCTGGCTTACAAAAACTGGTTGAGTAAAATAGACTATCTTTCAACAGTATCCGGCGGCGGATATATCGGTACCAGTCTCACCTGGCTTTTGAGCAAAAAATGGAAATTGAAAGACGGCAGTCCGATTCCCTTCGATACCAGCCCCAAAAATTTTCCTTATGTAACTTATCCGATGTGCGGTAAAGAGTATGGCAAGCAAGCTGATGTGTCTCTGCCTGGCGTTTCTCTGCTAGAATGGATAAACGGCTCTATAAGCACGAATATCCGCGGTAAACTGCTGCATTATCTACGGCAAAATGCCAAATACCTTACTCCCGGCGGCGGCATCAACATCTTTTCGCTTATAGCGGTTTTGCTGCGCGGAATTGCCCTGGGACTGGTCACGTATTTTGCGTTGTGCGTTCTTCTTTTTTTATTTCTTAATAAGTTTAAATTCTTATGTGTGCCTCCGGATTTAAACTGTTTCCTGTTAATAGCATCTTTGGTGTTGGCAACATATCTTGTAACCCTACCGCTTTATTCCCTCGGAACATATTTTTTCAGACGTACAAAGAACCGGGCTTATTTAATGCGCCGCGGTTATGAAAAATTAGCGGGATTTCTGTTGCCTTTGGCTCTCGCATTGGCCGTTTTGGGCAGCATACCCTTTGTAAGTGTATGGATAAAAGAAAATCTGACACCAGATAATTTAAAAACCATATATCCCTTAATCACAGGGAAGGAATTAAAATCTTTTTCTGTTATTTCCATCATTATCGGTATCATATCCGGTATTATCGGTGTCATATCCAGCATTGCGGCCTTTTTCAAAACAAACAAAGTCAAGGCGAGTAAAATTCCCATTGGTCTTTTTGCAGGTGTCGGCGCCGCTGCCCTTTTATTCGGGATACTGATTCTTGCCTATCAGGCATCACTGGTTATACCAATTTTGTTTCCAGTTAATGTGGCTGTGATCCTCGCGCTTGTGGTTGTAATCTTTGCGCTTGTGGTCAATTTAAATCATGTGTCCGTCCACCGTTATTACCGTGACCGGCTGATGGAAACATTCATGCCCGATGTGGCAAGTATATTAGCAGACAATTATGAAAGGTCGCACAAGACCGAAGAAGCGAATGCAAAAAGGCTACATGAAATGTGCGGCAACGAAGAAAATGCCGAATATTCCGGTCCGTATCACATCATCAATACAAACGTGGTTCTTGCATCCGCCAAAAGAGCGAAATTCCGCGGTCGCGGTGGTGACAATTTTATTATGAGTCCCCTGTATTGCGGCGGCAATGCTACGGGATGGCTCAAAACCGAGAAATACATGGGGGGAGAAATGACCCTTGCTTCCGCTATGGCAATTTCGGGAGCTGCCGTAAATCCGGATGCGGGTGGCGGCGGAGATGGAATTACGCGTCAGCCGTTTTTATCAATACTAATGGGGATGTTAAATCTACGTCTTGGTTACTGGGTACCCAATCCTAATCCTCACGAATCGGAAGGCGCGATCAGACCTCCCGTGCCGAATTATTTTTGGCCCGGCCTGTGGGAAATTATCTTTCGTTACAGATTAAATGAGAAGGCATATTTTCTCCAGCTGACGGATGGCGGTCATTTTGAAAATCTTGCCCTGTATGAAATGATTCGCCGCAGATTGAAACTAATCATTGTCTGCGACGGCGCGGTTGATCCCCAATACACTTTTTCCGAGCTAGCTAATGCAATGCAAAAGGTGCGCACCGACTTTGGAGCTCTAATTACAATTAATAATGAAGATCTGAAAGATCTTACGCCATCACAGGAAATAAATCAGGTTAAAGTGGCGAAAAAGGGCTTTCTGAAGGCTAAAATAATATATGCCGACAACAGCAAGGGGATATTAATTTATATTAATACGACGTTCTGCGAAGAGCTGAGCGCCGACCTCTACGGTTATAAGAGAGAGCATCCTTCTTTTCCCGAGGAACCGACAAGCGATCAATTTTTCAATGAAAAACAATTCGAGGCATATCGCGAATTAGGCTATCATATTGCCTTGAGTATGATGAAGGATAAAGATGTCATGGACGATTTAATCGTGAAAGAAGTCATGGAAATATAAATCCTCTTTTTTTTGCTTGAGGGAGGGAAGGGGTTGAGTAAGGGTGAAATATTTCTTCTTTGTCATTCCCGCGAAGCTTGTCCTCGACCTGATCGGGGAGCGGGAATCCAGTCTCTTTTAAGTCACGCTTCACCATTCACTCTTAACTCTTAACCCTTAAATCTTAATGCTTTCTTTTGACTTTTTTCTTGCATTTTATATTGAATGGAGTTATTAAAATGCGATTCAATAAAAGTCCAGCTCTATGCGGAGGGCGTCGATGATGCCTTTGGTTCCGCATGTTTCATTAAAATAAATCTGCAACTTAAGCTGGAGACTGAAAACTTATCTTTCAATCTCTGACCCTAAACATACAGGGATCAACAAACAAGTAACGCAGAATCAAACACCTGAAAGGAGAACAAATTATGACAGGTCAATGGATCGATGCAAGCCTCAACGCGGTGGCCCATACGCCGCTAAATCCTACTTTTTCAAAGGCGACCAGTACTTCCGCTACGACTGGACTACTGAACGTATCGATGCGGGGTATCCACAGCCTCTCAGCGCCTGGAATCTACCGGGCGTCTTCACTACCGGTTTTGACGCCTGTCTTAACGGACGCGGTTCTTACAAAGAAGCTCCCGGACACTCAGCCGAAACCACCACAAAATACAAAACAAACAACAACCGAGGATGACAATATTTTTATCCTGGCTTTTGTGTGCAAGCCAGTTCCTCGTTGTCCAAACCCTGATGAAAATCTTCAATGGTAATTTGGATGCAGTCACATTTAATCAGGAGCATGCTATGATAGACGAAAAAACAAAACAACTGATCAAGCGCGTTATTAACGTATTTGAAACCGGAACCCCTGAGGGGAAATATGATGCTCTGG
>JQDQ01000176.1 GCA_000747625.2 Smithella sp. SCADC | reverse complement strand
TTTCACGGATTGAGGTATTCTATTTTGAATTCGATTACAAATAATTTATTATGATTTTATGAACTTTAAACCGTTCAATTCGGGAATTCGATTTTGCCTGAAAATCACATCATGTCAAAAGGGCAGAGGCATTTGTATCAAGGAAGCAAAACAGCGGCGGCAGTTCTTTTGTTGTAGGGAACGGGCACGGCAGGCATCCAGGTCAATGAAATAGCCATATTTTGTGCACCAGACACTTTCTCTGGATTGTTTTTCTTCGGGGGATAAATCACTCTCGGCATCTAATATTGATTTTTACAATACTATCTTTTCGATTTGTTCGACATTATTAAAATGCTTATCCCGGGTCAAAAGGGTGCCGCCATCAGCCATGCAACTGGCGGCAATCCAAACATCGTTAATGGGAATTTTGCAGCCCCTTTTCTCTAAATATTCATAGATAAGCGCATATTTACGTGAAACATTTTCATCTACGGCAATTATCTCCACGGAAAAAAGATTGATAAATTGCTCAATCTTCTGTTCGTTTAATTTTTTCCGGGAACTTTTTCCAAAACCATAATAAAGTTCACCTAAAACTATTGCAGGGAAACAAATCTCTCGCGCTTTGCGGGCGATAATATCAACGGCTTCAGGTTTCCCTTCCGCATAGTCGGAATAGATGTTCGTATCCAGAATAAGTCTCATACCAATCCACTTTCCTTGGCTAACTTTGTTGGCATCGTCGTCGGCTTCCTCAACGTATTTTCATATACGCCTGCGGAGCCTCCTCCTTGCCGTCGCGTTATCCTGTGAAAGCGAAATGGTATCATTTCCAATCGCCTTTCTGTATAGTTTCAAATACGCTTGTAGCTTGTCGCAGGCCGTCCGCTTCTTTGCGAGAAAGCCATCCCGCAAAATTACGCAATGCACTTTCTCTGTTTTTAACCAATCCAAGCTTTTCATCAATTGCCTCAATGACGAAGGCTGTCTTCGTTTTTTTTTCTTTTATGGCTGCTTTTTCTATCAAGTTTTCCTTTTGTATGGGTATTCGCAAACTCATGGGCATAACAATTACCTCCTTGTATCTCTTATGTTGCGATTGTATCTCATGATTATTTATTTTACAAGATAAATTTAGCCAAGTTTTGGTTGAATAATCAAAACGGCAGCGGCACTTGTATTAAGGACGCAAAGCAGCGGCGGCAGGTTTTTTGCTGCAGAGATCGGGCACGGCAGGCATCCAGATCAATGAAATAGCCATATTTTGCGCACCAGACATTTTCTCTGGATTGTTTTTTATGAGAGGCCAGTGCGCCCCCGGCATCGAGATGATTATGAGATATTTTTTTCATCGCGGGAAAGATATGAGATAATTGCCTTAGATGTCAATATAAGATTTTTAATCCTGCTTGACACTTGAATTAAAATATTTTTATATAAGACTTCAAAACGTTATAAATTTTGGCGTATCGGGAAGAAGTTTATGGACTTATTCAATTCTACTTTAACAGTCATTAAGAGCATCAGAATTCCGGATATTCTGGATGTGACGATAATCGCTCTAATGATTTTTGCCGCTCTGACCTGGTTCAAAACAAGAGCTTCCCGCTTTGTGCTTATCGGCATAACGCTTCTGGGCGGAGTTTATCTCGCGGCACGTTTCTTTGAGCTTTACCTTACCACTATAGTTCTGCAGAGCTTTTTTGCTATTTCGATTTTTGTTTTAGTTGTTATTTTTCAGGAAGACCTGCGCGGTTTTTTTGAGAGGCTGGCTGTGCTTGGAAACATCGGGAAAAAATTTCCGTCACTGTCCGGATTGAAATCAACTGCGGAAATAATTGCGCAAACCTCAGCAAATTTAGCTAAAAAACGCACTGGCGCCTTGATAGTTCTACAGGGCATAGATCCACTGGAAAGACACATCAACGGCGGAACCAACTTAGATGGTGTGGTCAGCGAATCTCTATTGGAGAGTCTTTTCGATCCTCATTCCATGGGTCATGACGGAGCCGTTATAATAGATGGCAACAGAGTCACAAAGTTTGGCTGTCATCTGCCGCTTTCCATAAATACATCAAAATATGCAAATATCGGGTTGCGTCATACGGCGGCTCTTGGTCTTGCCGAGCGCTCCGACGCCATATGTATTGTGGTTTCCGAAGAAAGAGGAACCATATCTTTGGCCTATTTGGGAAATCTTAATGTGGTTCAAAATGCCGCTGCTCTGCATGAGGCACTGGAGCAATTTTACACTCGTAATATTCCCGGTGAAAAATCACATCCCGCATTTAATTGGCTCAAAGAAAACACCATGGAGAAAATTATTGCAGTGGTTATGGCATGTCTTTTATGGGTCGCTTTCGGTTATCAGAAAGAAATTGTACGCCGCGATTTCGTCATTCCCATTGAATATAAAAATGTTCCGAAAAATTGGCAGATTGATGAACCGCAGGTAACAGAAGCAAAAGTGATCCTTCAGGGACCCGACCAGGCGTTTCGTCTTCTTGATGAACGCTCGTTGAAGGTATCTTTGGATTTATCTGCAGATATAGAAAAAAAGCGCGAATTTACCTTGAAGAAGGATATGGTTAATGCTCCATCAAATTTGCCGGTTGCCGATATTATTCCCGCGAGAATACACGTTTATGCCTCTAAATCTATTACTTGGACTTTCCCTGTTAATATCAACACGCAAAATTCTTTAGCGGAACATCTTTCCTTGCAAAAGATAAGCGTTACTCCTTCCAAGATAAGAGTTTTAATGGGGTCCCGTATTAACCCCGAACAGATTAGAATCGAAACAGAACCTGTTGATCTGCAGAAAATATTTTTTACAACGACGCTGGATACAAAAATAGTGCTGCCCGCCGGTGTTTCTTTCCCGGATGGAACATCATCATCAGCCAGCGTGATTATAAAAGTAAAAAAGAAGGCATCTCCCCCATCTGGGGTGAGGTAAGCATGCGTTCTAAATTTCAGAAAAGATCCCCAAAAACAGAACTTGCTCCGGGGGCTTAGTTCATCTTGGTAAAGGTATTGCATTAAATAAAAAAATATGGTCAAGTTATAACAACATTATTTAAAATCAGGAGGCAATTAGTATGAGTGTATTTGCAGCAAGCGATATAGTGGAAGTTGCTATAAGAATTGAGGAAAATGGCGTAAATTTTTATAAATTCGCCGAACAGATTGCCAAAAAAGAAGCAGAGAAAAAGCTTTTTGCCGAGTTGGCGGAAGCGGAAGTTAATCATAAAAGAACGTTTGAAAAGCTTTTAGTCAACGTGGAGAAAAGTAATCTTACAGAGAGTTATGAGGGAGAATATGGCGCTTATTTACGTTCTTATGTGGATAACAATTTAATTTTTACTAAAGAAATAATGGATAAGCAGTTATCCAAGATTAAGGACACTTCTGCCGCCCTGGATTTTGCTATTCAAAGAGAATTGGATTCAATTTTGTATTATCACGAAATTAAGAAACTGGTTCCGGCGGTTCAGCATGACGCGATCGAAAAGATAATTGAGGAAGAGAGAAAGCACTTTCTATCTTTGACGGCAATGAAAAAATGTATGGCGTAAAAAATTAATTTTATTTACAACCAACCATAAAAAAGCCGCCTCGAAAGGCGGCTTTTTTATGGTTACCCAAATTAGTGCGTACATCTTTCTCTTTCACAAAGTTTTAGTTGTGGGCAATTTGCAGATTGGACCTTTCATCCTTCCAGCATCACCGTATACTCTCTTGCCAGCAACACAGGGTCTTCCCGATATATATGTCCGTTTACATATAACCAGGCATGTCCCTTCAACTCGTCTCCATTTTTATCCACACCAACAACAACTTTGCTGTCCACACCATTCTTTCGACACCAGTGATAGAGCAACAGAGAGCGGCGCAAACAGGGCCCCGGATTACGCAGAAACCGTATCATCCAAAAATCACAGGCACGCCACAGCTTGTCCAGTTTTGTCATGATGTCTGCCGATGAGACCGGGGAAGATCCTCCGTCGCCCGAGGTGCGAATTTCCGCCAGAATTCCCGGCAACGGTTTCCGGTGAATCATTATTTCATAATAAAGCAACCCGCAAAGTGCTCCGATGATCAACGGCGCATCCTGCGGCAATTCATATCCTTTATACTTCCACAATGCGGTATCCCTTACGGTTTTATTTTCCTTTTAGCAGAACTTCTTTTCTTACAGCATCGGACGCGAAAGTGCAAACCACGAGAAGATCGTTGATTGACGGTTTATTTAAAGCGATTTCCAGTCCGTTGCGGCGGGAAGACGCAATTGTAATGCCTTCCCTCTTCACACCATTTTCAATCAAACCTTCACCAAGCAATTGGGCGGCCTCCAGGGGTGGCCTTCCTCTCAGGTCATCATGATCGTAGCAGATGTAGTGAGTAAAAATACCGGCAACTGATTTCCCCATATCTTTTATAAAGCGATCCGGCCGGTTGCCCATTGAACAAAACATTAAATATTTTTCCCCTGGGAAATTCATCTCTCGTATAAAGTACACAAGTTCATCCAGCGCTTTTGCCCCATCCGCCCATGTAATAAGAACCTTAAACGGGAGATGTTTATGGAAGTTCATTCTACCGGGATTTGTTTCTTCGTTCGAGTGAAAGTTGCGAAACGCGTTTCGAATAACATTGAATTTGACTCCCATGCCGTAAGCTAATGCCGCGGCAAACATGGCGTTAAATAAAGCCGGACGGAAAAGACCATCATAACTGTCGGGAATTTCAATTGCCGGAATAGCGCCTATTAATTCACTGCCTTTACACATGTTGATTACTGGCTCTTTTTTGTTATCCAGAAACACCGCGAATTCCCCCGTTCTCATATGATCGATAATTTCAGGATTATCAGGAAGCATACTCACCAGACATGTCGAGGAAGCGGCAATTTGATCGCGCATTGCCAAACACAGGGAATCATCGGCGTTAAGAACAACCATTTTACGGGCGGACTTTGCAACGGCACTTTTGACGTGGGCCATTTCCTTTCTGGTATTAATGCCCTGCAAACCCAGATGATTGTCGTAAACATTCAATACGGCTGCAACGTCACAGCCGTCAAAAGCAATGCCTTGTTCTATCAACCCCCCTCTGGCCATTTCAAAAACACCTGTTTGAGCCCGTTTGTCGATAAGTAATCTATAAGCATGTGTACAATTTGAAGAATCGCCGATTCTGATGGTTTCTTTTCCAATATAAATTCCCTGTGTGGTTGAAAGAGCCACTATTTGGCCGTTTTCCGTCAGTATTGCCGCGAGCATGCGGCAGGTTGTTGTCTTTCCCACGCTGCCGGTGACAAAAGCACTGGGAATATTTAAATCTATTTTAAAATTGACCCCGTATTGACGGATGATTTTAATCAGCCTCCATCTGAGCATTAAAAATTTTATTCTGAAATTTTTCATTGATCATTTTCTACAAAGCTTTTGCGCAATTATGGAATTTTTATCCTGAAGATATTTTTCCATTTCTTCCCGGTCAGGTAAAAGAAATCTCCGTCTTTGCAGTATGCTATTCCATTCAGCACCCTGTCAGGAAATTCAGGTTTTTCGATTCTGAAAAGTTCCGAGCAATCTATGATTCTCAGCGCATTGCCCGATTCGTAATCTATTTCAAGGATGAAGTTGTTGCCAAAAATATTTGCGTAAATCTTCCCGTCGAGATATTCAAGGGCATTGAGCCTGTCCGTATTCTTTGCGTCCAGTTTTACGCGAAGCTTCCTGATCGTTTTAAAATTTTTATCCCGGATGAATAGAATCCCGGACCCGTTGCTCATGATAAAATGGTTCTGGTCAGATGTGAGCCCCCAGCCCTGCCCGGAATAGTCGTAGTATCCTTTTTCTTCAAGGTCGGGAAACCAGTATCTTAAAGCCTTTCCTTCCCTCCACGTAAGCAGCACAAGTTCATCATTAGAAATCGTAATGCCTTCGGCAAAAACTTCCGGTATGTTTATCCGCTGTAAAATTTTACCGTCCGGACTCATTTTGCGAAGACTTGACTCTCCGTACAGGCCGGTGCTTTCATAAAGATATCCTGCCTTATATGTCAATCCCTGGGTAAATGCCTCAGGATCATGAGGTATGGTACCAAGCACGACCGGCCTTATAATGGGTACTCTTACGCGTCCCTCAATAACGGGCTTTCTCCAGTCTCTTTTAAGACGCCCTAGCCTGCGGACAATGCCGTAATACAGTCGTTTAATCATTGTTTATTTATAGCATATAATTAATATTTTAATCAAATCATGAAGGTATCTTTAAGTCCTGCCCGTCAGTCGTAAATTCATAAAACATTGTTTTAAGATCGTAAAAAAATACTTGACTGTGATTATTTTTTATTGTACTTTTCAGGAAGTTATTTATTTCATGAGGGGAGAGTAAATATTATGAAACAAGATTATGAAAAACCTGAACTTATCGTTTATGAAGACCTTTCTGACATAACCACCCAGGTGAGCGCGCCCGTGTAAGGTTAAAAGGCAGATGATGTTTTCTATTGGGCATTCAAGGCATGCGGGTTAAATCCGCATTGAGCGCCTTTTTTTGTTAACCATTTAAAGTGTTTCCGCCAGTTCCTGAATTTTAACCGCAAAAGCTTCCATATCTGTTCCGAACTTAACAAGCCGGCATTCGATATTTTCGAGCATTTCCGTAATGAAACCGAACTTGGCCTCTTTGTATTGGAGGCTCGCGCCTGTTATTGTTACAGGGAAAAGGCCTCCCACCAGCTTTGTTGGATTTACGTTTTTAATCTCTGTTTTTAATTCACCAGTCTGCTCAAGAAGACACAAGGCCTTAAGCGGCACCCGGTTTTGCCATGATGATTTTTTTGAGCATCCCAGTTTTAGATAATGTTCCCCGGCAATGACATCATATTCCTGACATTCCTTCTTCGCGGTAAAGAATTTCGATAGGACATCGTAACGCACCTTAATAATATCGGAAACTGACCCTGCCGTGTATCCCGCATTTTTAAATATGAACAGCTTCTCATCAGTAAGGATGGGCATGCCTTTTTGCATAAGGGCAAAGGCTGACGTAGATTTGCCAGCGCCTGAGTTGCCCGTAAAAGCGATCCCTTTGCCGCCCACCGAAGCACAGGAGGCATGCATGGAAAATATTCCCTTCGACGTGAACAGTTTATCCAATGCGTAATCGGCAAAAAGATATTTCTGATAAGTCGGGAGCATCGCCTTGCTGCACATCAGCGATACAGCGCTGCCCTTTCCGTAGTCAATCATAATACGCCCGGCTCCCGCATAGTCTACCCATTGCCTGCTTCCGTTTATATAAGATGTAAAATCAAAGTTCTGATTTGCCGCCATTATGCCGCTTCTGATTTTATACTCCGCTCCGGGAAGCGGAATGAGCCTCTCCATCTCCTCACTTTTCACACCGGATATTTCCAAAGAAAACTCCGGTTGATCCGATTTTTGGCTTGGCGGCATGGCGTACCAGGAGCAAATATCTTTCAGACACGGATCCCAATCACCGAAGATCTTCAATGACTTTCCGAATGCGTCAAATATGTAGGAATAATCACTCATGTCAATATGCTTCGTTAATCCAGAGTTACCAGTTTATTCTCGGTCAATGACTTTATCAAATCTTCAATATCTTTGGTGAGTCTCTCTCTTTCCACGTTAAAATCTTCGAGAAGCAGCGAGACAATCTCCGGCAAGGTTCTTGTCCCGTCTGCCTTTTCCCAAAAGGCACAACCGACCTTATTCAGACCGTAATACTTTCCGCTCAAAGGATTAAGAAGCACCATCTCTCCCCTGACATTCTTCGCGATGATCTCCGGGTTCTTTTTAGGAATTTTTTCCATACCTTATCTCCTTATATCTTTCTTCATATCATGAAGTGAATCTTTTTCATTACATTATCTTGCCCGTCTGCCGCGCAACAACTGACTGCCAATCAGATAAAAATTATAAAAAGGCTGTAGTAATTTCGGAACGCGTTTGTCCGATCCACTCCAGAACATGACGCCCTGCGGATCGAACATGAAATAAGAAATTATTCCGAAACGGCCCGCAAGCGTCGCCGGGCTTAATGTCATGCAGATATACGAGGCAAACCGGGATCTGGTCTCCCGCATAAGGCAGCTTTTATAAAAGCGGTACTCGCCCGGCAGCAGGGCGTTCTCCGGCAGGAATCTGCGCCATACTGCCGGACCCGGACTTGAATTGCCCATGTAATCGGCGGCAAGCCTTAAACAGACACCCAGCAATTTCCGGCAGTCAGGTGATGCTGATGTTTTGTAGATAAATTCCCAGTCAAGATCACTTTTATAGCGCTTTATGAAAAGACATAGTTCGATAAACCATCTGAGTCCGGTGTATTGATGGTGAATCGCAAAATGCAGCGCCAGATGAATAAACTGCATCTCCGGCGACAGTCTTCTCGCCGTTGCGCCTCCGATTACGACCATGCCGGTTTGTTCCCACCAGGGAAATCTGTCCAGCAACAGATAATCATTCAGAGGATAACCCGCGCGCATTTTCCAATGCAGGTCAATGCCTACCGTCAGGACGCCGGACTGCTTTATAAAGTGCGACTCGCCCGTGATGTCGGTCAATTTTGCAAAATCATCCTTACTGCCTTTAAACGACGGAATGACATAGCCCGAATATCCGTCGGAAAGCAGATAATCGAGCGCCTTCATCCGGTCATCCGGTCGAATGAGCAGATCAATATCACTCATTCCCCGGGCTGAGGTATCACCGTATATGTCCTCCATGTAAGACAAGCCCTTAAGTAAAATGCTCTTCACACCCATGGCGGATAATCCTTTCAGGAGCTCCGCGCATTCAGATTCATACAAGGCATTATAAGCGGCAATGCGGCGGGCAGTTTTTTTCAGGGTATCAAAATCTGCAGCAGGTATTTTTAAACCAGCTTCGGTTTTGGAAAAGAGAACAGAAAAATATCCGGCCATACCTGTCTTTTCCAGCGCGGCAATCATCGTCGGCCAGTCCGCATTGTGCCATGCAGGAGTTTTGCCGGACACCAGTCCGCCTGAGTTTAAGGCGGCAGTCAGTGACAATATGTTTTCGTTTACGGTCATCAACTCCCCTCTTTTGAAAAAACCCTATTCTTACCGGGTTGACTACAAGAATAAGTTTTCTATGTCAATTAAAGAGTGGCCATCAATGCCGGAATAAGTGCTTATTGAATTTACCTGAAGGGGGGTGCCGTTTTATATAAGAAATGCTAACCTTTTAAGTACGGCGTTGACGCAGTCTTGATGTCCACTTTTTCAGCCGATTAAAGAGTAAAAGGAGTGGTTCTGCGATGAACGGTATGGGGTCAGATAATGAAAAAATCGAAAATGCGGTTTTACCGCATAGTGATCTCAGATACTGCCGAATGCTCAGTATACCCGAAATAATTTCTTGTACCGCAGCACGCACATCCGTCCAGGGTCTGACCCATTTGGTCCCCTGACTCGCAATTCCAATGGGAGCATTCAGTCCAAGGGCATCTGCAAAGGCAACGTAGGGGATGTCAAGACCCGCAGCGATCGCAAGACCGTGCCATGCCCAAATCCTGGGATTCACCTCCAGAAGTTCGAAACGCGCATGTTTCACGCTCCACATGAACTCGACTTCGGCCAGGCCGGTATAGTGGATGGTTCGAAGCAGTTGACTCGCCAATTCGCCAAGTTCTGGAAGCTCAATCACTTCCACAAAGGAACTTGCCCGGCCAAAATCCCTCGGAAATTGCCGCGTTCGTTTAACGGACAAGCCGACAATCGGCTCACCTTGCCTGAAATACCCGGCAAAAGAAAACAGGTTCTTTGACGGTTCGGGAAGGAATTCCTGCACTATCACTTCCGAAGATGGAATTACTTGTGACATCATCTCATAAAATTTATGGAGTTCATGTCGATCATTAGCAAGATAGGCCTTTCTATGGCTGGTCCGCATAAAATGTGAAGTGATGGCAGGCTTTATAACCACTGGGAGTTCAATGGCCAATGAGTCGAGTTGTTCAATGTTGCCGGGCACGCAACTATACGGCATGGGGATACCCACTTCCCGGGCAAGCGCGTATGTCAGACGTTTGTCATAAAAATACTTGACCGTCTCCCAGGGAGGAGCGGCCAGAACGAAGTACTCCGCCAGCCGCGCACTATGCTGAGTCAAAATGCGCAAATGTTCGTCAATGCAGGGAATGAGAACCCATCCCCGTACACGGCACTTCTCAGCCATTGCTATCAGGAAGTCAAGAAGTTCTTCGTCCTTTAATCCCCTCGGCAACTTGACGAAACGACCGACCGACCGCGAGAATCGCGCCACAGAGGTAACGGAACCAAGAACACACACCTTAACGGCGTATTTATCAAGGTTGCGAGCCAATTCCACACCGGCAAAGCCTCCGCCAATGATCACAGCGCCGGGACTTTCATGAATATGATTCAAGATGTTGCTATCTCCTATAGAAAATAGATTTCGTAGCTATAATTGAAATGTTCTATCCCGCCGTATGCATATTTGTACTTCTCGTCACATCGTGACAGATCAAAGTATTTGTAGTCATGATTCTCGATAAGGAATTTAATTGTTTCGGTGATTAAAATTCCGCCGGGACTAAAACGCGAAAAAGCGCCGTTGATGGCCAGAAAAGGTAAAATGATTTTTCCATTCTGAGACGTAAACCCGGCGATTGTTTTATCAATATAGATAATCGAATAAAATACATTCGGCAGTACCTTCAAGGCAATAATTGTTGGATTGAGCTCCATACGGAGAGACACAGGTAGAAATCTTTTAACTCCAATGGGTAATTTTTTATCTGAAAGACGTTTCCAGTAAGTTTTGAATAACTGTAACAAAATATCGGATGGTATCGCCTGATTGACGCGCGTCTGCACTTCATAGGTACGGCGATCCGTTTTTAACCGGGCAAAACTGTTACGCAGATTTTGCCGGACTTTTTTGTTAAGGGTGTTTGGATAATCGTTAAAACTATCTGCGATAGGAATCTGAACGCAGGTATCTTTTCTGCGGGTATAATGTGAGGATGGAAAACCGTTTCGTATCATTTCATTCAATTTGCTCTGTTCCGCAATACAGGTGAAGACGAACTTCGCATTTCCGATGTCCTTGTTGATCAGGTTCATCCCGGCGAGAAATGCTCCGTTTTGAATCTGCTCATCATATACAAAATCAAGGTGCCCCGACTGTGAGAATTTACCCCACATGTAGGCGATGCTCTGTTTTTTTGCCGTTTCAATATGAAGAGGCATCAGCATAATCGTTTGGTCGTGTGTGTTGCGTAATTCATAGATGACATTTTTCACGCGATGCCGTTTTAAGATGGTGGAATATTCATTGATAATTGAACAATAGGAGTATTGCTGATAGGGTGTAAGATGGATATTATGATTGTACAGCGTGTTCCATGCATCCTTGACTGTGCGAAGATCAGTGTGTTTTATTAATCGATACATCCATTGTCCTCTTTGGCAATCTGTACACAAAACCTGTACCACACGTTAAGTTAGAGTTCAGCTATTTTCTGATTATTATCGATTGCAATGGAGAAAATAATTTGACTCAACCGGTTTTTTAATGTAAATTTTAAAAAAATAATGGGAGGGATAAACATGAAACAAGATTATGAGAAACCTGAACTTATCGTATATGAAGACCTTTCTGATGTAACAACGTTACCAAGTGTGATTGCTACTCCTGCATAAACAACAAAATCAGGAACAACCCTGAAACAGGATACGAATCTACGAAGGCCTGCCTGAGCTTACGCCATGAGTTGGTATTGTGAGATTGGCGTCTCTGCTATTGTCACCGGTTCTCTTGTGCCGGCGCCGCGAAAAGGGTTCTCAGTAAACAAGCTCTTCCATGTGTCGCCGGTAATGCTCTTTTTTGGGGAAAAGTAGATTATTCCGTCCCGTCCAACCTCATCTGGATAAAATGCCGCAGGCGGCGATACGTTTTTAAAAATATATCCGGCCGTAGCGGTCCGCCATTCACTTGCTTTACCTTTTCCATCATATCAAAACACAGCCGGCAACCGCGCTCGCTGCAGTTCATGGCGCAATTTTCAACGGTGGTAAAAAAATGATCATCGAACAGGTGCGATGGAATCGCACCGATATTTTCGTCGATGATGCTCAGGTATCCTGTTCCCATAAAGTCGATGACATTGTAGGAAGCATCCGTATCAAAAACGCGCATAAAATCTTTTGTAGCCGATAAAACCGTTTTTTGCCGGCCGCGCGGAATTTTGACGACAGTGATGAACGGCAGCAGTGTCTTCAACCGTGAAACAGTTACCCAGTTTGCCTTGAAAAAATATCTCGGGTCCAGGCATACCTTCAGGTTTCTGCAAAAAACCTGATCCTGGCGCAGATTTCGTGCCAGATGCCAGCGGTGGCCGTACTGGGTACTTTCCTCAGGGCAGTTATGGAGACATCCCTCGAAGGCAATTACCTTTTGGGCGAATCCTGCTTTATGGTTGCGCTCCAGTTGCGCGGGGTTTCGAATAATATTGACAGACGGATTGTGCAGCGCCACCCCTTCTTTGCGCTCCTCTTCCAACTCCTCTTCGGTCATGCGGTGCGAGAGGCAGGAGCCCTGAATTTCACAATCCGGAAGGGCGTCTTTCAGCCGTTTTATCAATTCCAGGTCGGCCACAACGAAACTGCGAACGCCGCGGGGATAGAATTCTTTGATTACATTATCGACCACCACTTTATAATTGTCATGAAGAAGGTAGTTGAGCAACAGCGTTAATTTGAACCCCGTATGCCGCTGGTTCCAGGATATCAGGTTCATGGTGCGTTTGCGGGCTTCATAAAGGGAGAGTCTTGGATCTACACGTCTGCCGCTGGCGCAGATAAGTGGATTGTAGTGAGAGAAGTGCAGATCATATATATATTGCCTGAAGGCGGTCAATCCCCGTAAATGTTGTGTCGTAGTCTTATGCGGTGAAAATCCGATGGTAAGTTTGATGTTTTCCATGAGTTGTTACGGTTTCTTTCCCAGCTGTTGCGATGGCAGGTAGGCATCAGTGCTTCAGACCATATTTCTTGAGTTTATACCGCAGCATGCGCTCCGATATTCCTAAAATTTCTGCTGCTTTTGTCTGATTGTCCTGCGTCTTTTCCATTGCCTCTATAATTAATTTCTTTTCTAAATCATCAACCGAATCGCGCAAAGCGCCGGAGGCTTTCTTTTCGGAATCATCAACGGGTAGTATCGATTTGAATGGTAAATCCTCTGTCGTAATGTATTGATTGCGTGCGATTACTACTGCCCTTTCAATAATATTAACCAGTTCGCGAACGTTTCCCGGATAGTCGTATTTTAAAAGAACGTCACGTGCCTGTGCTGTCAGTCCCTGAATATTTTTTCCATTTTCAGAAGCAAATTTATCAATAAAATGATTGATCAAAAGGCTTAAATCTTCTTTTCTTTCTCTCAATGGCGGCAGGGACATGGTCACAACTTTCAGACGGTAAAAGAGATCTTCGCGAAACGTTCCTTCTTTAACCTGCTCTTCCAAATCGCGATTGGTTGCGCTGATAATCCTGACATCAACCTGTAGATTAACATTGCTGCCCAGCCTTTGAAATTCACGCTCCTGCAAAAAACGCAAAAGTTTAACCTGTATGGCCGGAGTTAACTCTCCTATTTCGTCAAGAAAAAGCGTACCGCCATCGGCTTCTTCAAATCGGCCGATACGGCGGGAAGACGCGCCGGTAAAAGAGCCTTTCTCGTGGCCGAATAATTCGCTTTCCAGTAAATTTTCATGCAGGGTCCCGCAATTGACGACAACTATTGACTTGTGCGCCCGGGGGCTCAATTGATGAATCAATCGTGCCAGTAATTCTTTCCCGGTTCCGCTTTCTCCCTGAATTAAAACGGATGCTTTGCTTGCGGCTACACGTCCCGCCAGATTGATCAGTTCAGCCATGCGCTGGCTCTTGTAGATAATTTTATCCGCGTTAACGCCGCGTTTGCTTAAATCTTCCTTTAAAAGCTTGTTTTCCTGAATCAGCTGTCTTCTTTCCGCTATCCTGTTGACCAGAATTATTAATTCATCCAACTCGACAGGCTTTGTAATGTAATCAATTGCGCCTGCTTTCAGGGCTTCAACCGCCGTTTCGATTGTTCCGTAAGCAGTTATTATAATCACGTCTATTTCCGGATTGATATGTTTTACTTCTTTGAGAACCTGCAGACCGTCCATTCCGGGCATCTTGTAGTCCAGAAGAATTAAATCAAAGTGACCGCCCCGGACTGTTTTAAGCGCTTTTTCTCCTTCTTCCGCTTCCATCACGGTATGGCCTTCGGAACGCAGAAAATCGCGCAGCATTTCTCTTTGGGATTGACCGTCATCGACAACAAGAATACTCAGCTTTTGCATGAATTTTTAGTCCTTATCTTTTGAGGGTGTTTCATTAAATCTTTCGCGAGGCAAAATAACTTCAAATATTGTTCCTTTACCTTTTCTGCTGATTACCTGTATGTCTCCTCCATGACCGCGGATGATTTCAAAAGCCAAAGGTATACCTAATCCCACGCCCTTTTCTTTAGTTGTATATTCAGGACTGAAAATCTTTTCGATTTCTTCCGCTGTCATGCCGCAGCCGGTATCGGAAATTCTGGTGATAATATAATTCTTTCCATGCTTATCCACTGTAATGGTAATTTTACCTTCTGCCTCTGTTATCGATTCCATGGCATTTTTGATCAAGTTAAGAAATGCCTGCTGAAGCTTATTGACATCCATGGAAATCAAAGCCGGATTTTCCCGCCATGTTGTTTCAATGGTAATACCGCGGGTTGATGCTTCTTCGCGGATGAGGTTGACAATTTTTTGCAGCACTTCCGTGATGGAGAATTTAGAGAAATCCAGCCGGCGGCTTTTGGAAAAGGTCAGGAACTCTTCAATTGTTGAGTTGAGACGCTTGATTTCGTCTTTGATAACTCCGGAAAGATTTTGAAAATCAGCCTCCTTTTGGGGATCGGAAGGAACAAAATCACGTTTGAGCCTTTGCGCCGCTATGCTGATCGCGTTTAAAGGATTGCGAATTTCATGTGCCACTCCGGCGGCTAGTTGTCCCAAAGAAGAAAGCCTTTCCGCTTTTTCCAGCTGCCTCTCCATTTCAACAATGCCGGCCAGATGCCGGTTCTGATCATGATAAAGCAGCCACATGGACAGTAGCGCGATTACGACAATAAAAAACATGAAAACGAAAATATGCTGACGGTTTTCGGCAATACTTTTATCCATAGAACTGCGGTCGATCCCGATTCTCACGATACCCACAATTTTTTTATCCACAAATAATGGCGCTACCACATCCAGGATTTTATGGTCATCAAAATTAACTTTCCTGCTGGCGATTTTTGCCCTGCCTGCTAAAATTTCTTCAAGTTTTAAATCGTTTTTACTTAAACTTGGGGCAAACTGACCGGCGCTGCTGAGGAGTTTGGTTTGATCGTTGATAATTTGCATGTAGACAATGCCGTGGCCTTCACCTATTTTGTTCATGCCTTTTTCACCGGCGACTTTCAAACTCCAGTAAATTAGTCCGGCTTTATCCAGATTGATTACCACGGTACCACTGTTATCCTTGCGCCTTAAACCGACAAAACCTATTTTATGTTTTTCTCGTATTTTCTCTAATAGTTCCAAAGTAGTTAATTTTTTGCCATTCTTTACAAGATCGCCTGGATTCAACAAGTCTGTTTGTAAGGCGCCGCTTTGATGAACGGCATTGCCCTGAGCATTTAATAAACCGATGTAGAAAAAATTATTGTCAACAGCAAATTTATGCAGATAATCGTTGTTTATTTTGCCTTTTTTCCATTGATCATCAAGGGTTAAAGCCATTTTTGTTATTGCTTCGATTACCCATTTTTTGGAATAAGAAGCCTCGTCCTGGCTGGCATTTTTTATACTGGAAGCTTTTTTTTCAGGCGTGGCAATTATACTTTTTAAATTTTCTTCAGTTAAACGCTGCAGCACGCCAATAGTGCTCAGAGCCTGATCTTGCATAAATGCTATGAGATTGTTTTCACTTCGTCTGATTTCCAGAAATCCTGTAGTCAGAATCAAGACTACAAAAATAGCGCTGACAATAGCTACAGCTAAAGGCTGGAGAAAAGGATCATTGTAATTGTGAGCTTTGCGGCGAACAATCAAATCTTTTTTTCTAAAAAAAATCATTTTTACCCTGATAATCTTATTTTGTTAGTCACTTTAAGCTATTTAAGGAAAAAGTCAACGGCTAATCCCCCAATCCCCGACATTTTTGTCGAAAAAGCGGTGAACCTTACAATTTATAGTTAAATGCATGTAGTTATTATGTTATTTAAAATAAGCAGATATGCTTTCCGACATTTATTGCCGCCAACATAAAATGGTTATTCGTTACGATTGGCAATTTAATAAATTATTTATCAATAATATTAAGTGTTTACTATGATAATGCCATTTATGGTACGATAAATGCTTTAAGTAATGGCACGTTCGTTTTTTGTCGACTAAAAATAACGGGTATGATTGGCCGGCAACAAAATAACCAGGAAGGCAAAACACCTTCTCTCTTCATTCCTCAGGGAGGCCCTAACCAAGCCTCCCTTTCCTTTTGTGCAAAACTCAGTCATCTCCAGAACTTTTTTTCTTGTTATGCCAGTATTTTAATCTTTCTTTAATGGTTTTCTCAAATCCGGTATCTTTAGGTTGGTAAAATACCTGCCCCTTAATTTCATCCGGCAGATATTCCTGCGGTACATAAGCCTCGGAGTAATCGTGGGCGTATTTGTAGTCCTTGCCGTAGTCAAGTTCTTTCATTAATTTTGTCGGAGCATTGCGAATATGTAAAGGAACCGGCAAATATCCTTTTGTCTTAATAACGTCTTTAACTTTACCATAACCAACGTACAATGAATTGCTTTTAGGTGCCACTGCCAGGTAAACTGCTGCCTGGGCCAGCGCCAGTTCTCCTTCCGGCAAACCGATAAAATGAAAAGCCTGTTGGGCAGCCATAGCAATAACCAAAGCCTGTGGATCAGCGTTGCCCACATCTTCCGAAGCAAATCGCACCATGCGCCTCGCAATATAAAGAGGGTCTTCTCCGGCGGCAAGCATTCGTCCCAGCCAGTAAAGTGCGGCATCAGGGTCACTACCGCGCAGGCTCTTATGCAGAGCGGAAATTAAATTATAATGCTCTTCGCCGTCTTTATCATATAAAAGCGATTTCTTCAGCAGGGCTTCCTGAGCAAATTTCAAAGAGACAACTCTTTCATTCTCCTGCAAGTTTTGCACCATGGATACAATGGCCTCTAGATTATTCAAGGCACTGCGGGCATCGCCGTCGGCCAGACTGACAATATAACGAAGAACATCAGGATCGATTTTTATAGAAATTTGCCCGAACCCTTTTTGTTTATCTTTCAAAGCATTTTCCAGAATAGCCAGCAGGTCTTCTTCGGAGAACGGTTTTAAAACTAAAACCCTTGTTCGCGACAAAAGAGGAGCAATTACTTCAAAAGAAGGATTTTCCGTGGTTGCGCCGATTAAGGTAATCAGTCCGCTTTCCACATGCGGTAAAAAAGCGTCCTGCTGTGCTTTGTTGAAACGGTGAATTTCGTCAACAAAGAGAATCATTTTCATTTTTTTTCTTTCCAGCAGTTCTCTGGCGTCATCAATGACCGCGCGAATTTCTTTTACGCCGGAAAGAACAGCGGAAAAGCTGACAAAATTTGATTTGGTTTCACGGGCCAGGATTCTGGCCAGAGTGGTTTTGCCGGAACCCGGTGGTCCCCAGAAAATCATGGAGAAAAGCTTATCTTCTTCGATGGCGCGTTTGAGCAGACAGCCCTCTGATAGCAGATGCCGCTGACCGATGTATTCAGAAATATTTTGCGGCCTCATTCTTTCGGCAAGCGGCGCCGAATCTTTCACGTCTCCCGCGTTTCCCTCGCTGAACAAATCTAAGGTTTTCATTTTTTTGCCTTTGCCGCTGCAATTACTTCAATCAGGTTGATTACTTTATCTTTGGGTTGGGCACAGGTTAATTGTTTCCACTGTTCAGGCGTCAGGTGTTCTTTGAGCAAGGCTTCCACGTCAAAAGCCGTCTGCCAGCATCGGATAATGCGTAAGCAGGGCAGTTTCCCCGATTCCTGAAGGCAGTAACCAAACGTCATTTCGTCGCCAAGTTTCGGGCAACGGGTTAATTTTGAGTCATGCGGAGTTTTCATTGCCGGTCAGCTTGACTAAAAAAAGAAAAACCGTCAAGAAGAGATTTCTTAACGGCCTTTCCTTTTTAATATGTTGAATATTGGTTTAAGGTTTGGGGAAATCCTTAATGGCGTTTAGCGCACGTTCAATTTCATGATCCGGTAATTCGTAGGCTTCTAATTTACCCGTGAAATAAGCGTCATAGGCAGCCAGATCGACCAGGCCATGGCCGCTCCAGTTGAAGAGAATGGTTTTTTCCTTGCCTTCCTGTTTGGCGCGCATGGCTTCATCGACGACAGCCGCCAGCACATGATTGGTTTCCGGTGCGGGGATGAATCCTTCTGTCCGCGCCCATTTGACTCCGGCATCAAAGGTTTTTAGCTGATCGTAAGCTCTCGGTTCAACAAGTTTTTCCCTGACCAGATGGCTGACGATGGGGGCCATGCCATGATAGCGCAGGCCGCCCGCATGAATCGGCGCGGGTACGTAATCGTGACCCAGCGTGTACATGGGAAGAAGCGGTGTTTTTTGAGCCAGATCGCCGAAGTCATAGGCAAAGGGCCCTTTGGTCATGCTGGGGCAGGAAGATGGTTCGGCGCCGACAATCTTCACATCTTTTCCGTGAATTTTGTCGCAGACGTAAGGCATGGCGATGCCGGCAAAGTTACTGCCGCCGCCACAGCATCCCATAACGACATCAGGGTAAACGCCTATTTTCTGCATTTGTTTTTGAGCTTCCAAACCGATAATCGACTGATAAATCAACACATGATTGAGTACGCTGCCCAGTGCGTAGTGGGACTTTATTTTGCTGGTAACCGCATCTTCGATGGCTTCGCTGATCGCCACACCCAGCGAGCCGGGGGAATCGGGGTATTTGGCCAGAAAATCTCTGCCGGACTGAGTCATGGTGCTGGGACTGGGAATGCATTCCGCGCCCCAGGTGTTCATCATTAAGCGCCGGTAAGGTTTTTGTTCATAGCTGATTTTGACCATATAGACGCGGCATTCCAATCCAAACATCTGGCAGGCCATGGCCAGGGCGCTGCCCCATTGGCCGGCGCCGGTTTCCGTGGTCATGCGCTTGGTTCCGGCTACCTTATTATAATACGCCATCGGGATGGCGGCGTTGGGTTTGTGTGAACCCGCCGGGCTGACGCCTTCATTTTTGTAATAAATTTTTACCGGACAACCAAGCAATTTTTCAAAATTATAAGCCCGGTAAAGAGGAGATGGTCTCCACAGTAAATATTTTTGCAGAACTTCGTCTGGAATTTTTATCCAGCGTTTATTTGAAGCTTCATGTTCAATAATGTTCATCGGGAAAATTGCCGCCAGATCTTGGGGGGTTACCGGCTGGCCGGTACCGGGATGCAGTGGCGGTTTCATCGGTGTAGGCAAATCCGCCATAATATTATACCACTTTTTGGGTATTTCGCGGTCTTGCAATACTACTTTTACCTGTTCCATATTTTTTCTCCTTAAATAAGTATTTTACAAACAAAAAAACCACGGGATGACATTCCCATGGCGCTGTATTTTTTTAGAGTCTTGGGAAGGATATTCCCTGCCCATCCTCTTTTTTCGACGCTTATGGGCAGATATTTAAAATCTGCCACCACCAGTTATTTTTAGAAATGTTTTTGAACACTTTCAGCTCGCTTATTTTTCCAGTGTAAGAACTCGTAGCACAGCGAATAAATGACTGTCAAGATGAAAATTAGCCTATATCATTCTAAATCAAAGCGCTATCTCTGCTTCCGGACAAACCGGGACATATTCCACATATTTCCCCAGAGTATCCGTAAGAAATTTGTCCAGCTTGCGTCCGCCGTCATAGCGGACTTTTTCGCCCAGTAAACAGGAACTGATGCCTAGCCTGATTTTTTCCATTCCAACCCCTTTTTCTTAATTCACACGGTTATCAATTATCATTTTTCAGTGAAATGCGCCAAATAATTTAACCGGTACTTTCCGGGAAAGTGAAATATATTCATTGATCTTTGCTATGGTAATTTGATTTAATGCATTTGCTTCTGGAGTAATGATTATAAAAAATGAAAAACCTTTCCCGATTGAAATGATGTGGATCTATGATATTTTTCCCGATCATCCTGAAAATATGTCGACCGTGGCCGCTGCCCGCAAACAGTCCCAGCGCCTGATCGAGCATGCCGAGAGTATGGGTTTTTCCCGGGACCTGTGTTCGTACTGCAAGACCAACATCGGCGCTTACGATACCAAGATCAAAAAGACGCTCGGGGGAATAAGCAAGCCCGATATAGTTGTTTGCACAAATGCCATCTGCGATACCCACTGGAAGTGGTTTCAGATTATGGCCGATATTAAAAACCTCACCGCAAAGGGCGAGGGAACCATGCCCGGAGGGAACGAAAAATACCGCGTGATGTGGGAAGGCATACTTTTCTGGTACCGGATGAGGTTCATGTATGACCTTGCGCAATCCGGTGTTGTCATTGCGTTCGAGCCTTACACCTATTCCTTCGCTCCCGAAAAGAAAAAGTGTTTCACCATGGAAGAGACTTTGCGCGATGTCGCCAAACTCATCATGGATACGCCGTATGCCTACAATCTCGAAAGACGGATCGAGAATTTTGAAAAATGGATTGACGAATACAAACTGGACGGCGTCATTCTGCACGAGAACATGTCGTGCAGGCCATCGAGCGCCGGCATGGTCGATCTGGCCGAGGCCATCATGAGAGACAAGGGCATTCCGGCGCTGATTCTTCAGTGCGACATGAACGATCCGCGGGCTTACTCCGAAGGACAGATTAAAACGAGGGTGGAAGGGTTTATCGAGCTCATGGAGGCGAATAAAAAGTAAAATGAAAATAGAACCGAAGATTTCTCTGCCTTACGATTAGACGAAGACAAACTTACAATCAGCCGGATATAAAACTTGCAATCGGACGGGATTGGTGGTTAAGATAGCCGCATGAAAAATAGTCATTTATACCCCCGATATCTTCAGCCCCGGATTATGGAAGCGTTGGCCGATTCGCCGGTGGTGCTGATTCATGGGCCGAGGCAATGCGGCAAGACCACCCTGGCCCGCCAGGTCGGAGATCTGAAAGGATTCACGTATCTGAGTTTTGACGATGATGTGCAGCGGGCGGCGGCGAAGGCCGATCCGGTGGGTTATGTTGCCGATTTGCCCGAGCGGGTGATTCTGGACGAGGTTCAACGGATGCCGGAACTTTTCACCTCTCTGAAAGCCCGGATAGATGCGCGACGGAAACCGGGGCGATTTATCCTGACAGGTTCGGCGAATGTGCTGTTGGTGCCGAGGCTGGCTGATTCGCTTGCCGGTCGCATGGAGATTTTGCGCCTGCATCCGCTCGCTCAGGTGGAGCTTACCGGAGGGAAGTCCGGATTTCTGTCGGCCTTGTTCGGCTCGGTTTTCAAGGCTGGCGCGTCAGGACGGCGACTGGGCCGAATGATGGCGGAGCGGGTGGCTGCGGGCGGATACCCGGCTGCGCTTGCGCGCGCCGCGGCAAGACGGAGAACAGCATGGTACCGGGATTATGCCGATACGCTCATTCAACGCGACGTCCGGGACCTGGCGCGCATCAGCGAACTTTCTGCTCTGCCCCGGCTGATGGCGCTGGCCGCGGGTCAGACTGCTTGTCTGGTGAATGTCTCTGACCTGGCCGCGCCCTTTCAGGTGAGCAGGCAGACCATTCGCGATTATGTCACTCTGCTGTCGAGGATTTTTTTGCTGGAGGAACTTCCGGCCTGGCATAACAACCGGCTGAGTCGCCTGATTAAAACGCCGAAACTGCATGTGGGAGACACCGGCCTGGCTTGTACACTGCTTGGTCTGGACGCGGAAATGCTGTGGAAAGACCGCACGCTTTTCGGACGAATTCTCGAGACCTTTATTTTTCAGGAGTTGCGTAGGCAGGCAAGCTGGCATGAGGAAACGGTATCCTTTAGTCATTTTCGCGACAAGGATAAGGTTGAGGTGGAGGTGGATATCATTCTGGAATGCGCCGGAAGGCTGGCTGGAGTCGAGGTGAAGGCGGCGGCGACAGTTACGGGCGACGATTTTAAGGGGCTGCGCAAACTTCAGGATGCCGCTCAAAAGAATTTTGCCGCCGGGGTTCTGCTGTATGACGGCGAGGCCGTTGTGCCCTTTGGAAAAAATTTATACGCCGTTCCCATATCCAACCTTTGGGAGGGCAAATAATGGGACAAGGGCATTCCCGTGCTGATCCTCCAGTGCGACATGAACGATCCACGGGCCTACTCTGAAGGGCAGATTAAAACGAGGGTGGAGGGCTTCATTGAACTGATGGAGGCGAATAAAAAGTAAAAGGGGCTGTTGAAAAACGCTCACCTGCTTCGTTACGCTGCAAACCGCACCGCTCAACGTATGTCCATATACGCCTCGCGGTTCGCTTTTTGCGCGCCTTGCATCTGAGCATTTTTGAACAGCCCCTGAAAAGTAGAATCGTTCTCAATATTTTTTAAGCTATAGAATAAACTGAAACAGGGAGATTCGCGGAAATGAAACAACATGAAGCAGTAATTCGAGCCATGGAAGATAATGGCGGATACGCTACCCTTGCGCTTTTAAATCAAAATGTTTTGAGAGTAGAAGATTGTGAATGGAAAACAAAAACGCCTTTTGCAAGCATTCGCCGCATTGTTCAAGATGAACGTTTTTTCTTTAAAATACGACCGGGATTATGGGCGCTAAAAACCTATAAAGATAAGCTGCCACCGGAAATTCTGCCAAGAAAAGGCGAGCGCAAAGAAAAAATAGAAGAATATTCTCATGCCTACTATCAAGGTCTTCTTGTCGAATTGGGTAATTTTAAAAAATTTAAAACATTTGTACCCAGCCAGGACAAAAACAGAATTTATTTGGGTAAAAAGCTCTCCGAAATTGCAACCATATCTGAAATCTTTAAATTCAGTTATGATCGTATATTGCGAAAAGCTAAAACGATAGATGTTCTGTGGTTTAATGAAAGGGAGATGCCTGCGAGTCTTTTTGAAATTGAGCATTCCACAGACATACAGAATTCATTATTAAAATTTGTTGAGTTACAGGATTTCCACGCCAGCTTCTGTATAGTGGCGAATGAAGTTAGAAAAAAAGAGTTTCAAGCCAAACTTTCTTTAGGTGCATTTAAATCAATAAATGAGCGTGTAAATTTTTTAAATTATGATGATGTTGCCGAATTGCACACAAAAACAAGTGAATATGTAATTATAGAATCAAAGCTTCGATTTTAATGAAAAAGGGAAATATGAAAAACTCATTAAATCAATGGGCAGAATCAATAGCGTCAAGAATTAGTGATGAATGGAGCGGCAAATCAAGTTTTCCGGAAGATTCTGAATTGATGAAAGATGTCCTGACAAAAGCCTTGAGTGCCGTGCCATCTGAATGTAAGAAGCTAATTGGTACAGGAATCATTGAAGAGACTTATTTTGAAACGCTGGATTTCAAATAGACTTTTTTTATCTATATTTGCAAGATTCAAGTAATAACATTATGAAGGAAAACACATCTGACCCAAGGGAATTGTTAGCCGAGGAGTTGTATAATGCAGGCATTGATGGTCAAAAGGCTTTTTTTATAGCATTGGATGCAGGTAGGAATTTAGTCGATAAAGAATATTTAAAGGACTGCGGCTTTAAAGGAAAACACCTAAAAGCTGTTGAAAACATTATTAAAGAATTTTATTGGGAAAATCAATAAAGGAAACAAGTTGCGTTGGGTGTTAACATGGTTAAGAATATGAATTATGAAAGTAAATTTGATTTTAAAAATCTTTTAAGAAGTATTGATGGTTATAAAGTTGAAAAAATATTTGGCAAAGCGGGAATGGGTGTGTTTTTTGAAGGAAAGCTGGTTGCCAGATACTTCGGGAAAAATGATTTTTACAAATTTTTAGATGAGTCGAATATCAATTGGCAAGTTATTATTTCAAAACGATTATTTTCAGATAACGCGATACTAATAATTATCCGCAATACCATTTATTTTCTAGAATTAAAAATACAGCAGGTACCTGAACTTATTGATGAGGAAGATTTAATGATGTGCGATTTTAATCGCAAGCAATATTTAAAATTAGTTGCCCCTTTAGGTTTAAAAGTTGAATATGTCTATGTATTAAGTGATTGGTTTAAAAAATCTCAATACAAAGATGTGTTGGATTATATACAAAGTGTTAATTGCCATTATAAATTTAACGAGTTGCCTCTCGCATGGCTTGGATTACCGACAAAGCAATGAAAACCTGTAAAGACGACGAAATAAAATCCTGGAATTGGTGTAAAAGACAAGAATACATTCATTCATCGGATGCTTTAGGTGACGGTTCCATTGAGAGATGGAAATTAGCAGAAAAATATGATTGAGAAAATAAAATATAATCAAGATGATTACCCCAATCCAATTAATCTTCGTCAGGTCTTTGATATGATAGACGAATTTCATCCTTTTGGATTTCACCCTATAAGAATTAATAAAGATGGGGTTTTAGTAGATGGGCAGCATCGCTTAAAATTTGCCCAATTATGCTGTTTGAAATTTATTGACGTTTTTGTGGAATAAACAACTGCCTAGAAAAAGGATATAATGATTACAGCAGGAATTGATATAGGGTCCATTACCGCGAAGGCGGCTTTATTTGCCGATAAGAAAATCATTGCTACAAAAGTTATTTTAACCGGTTACAATTCGGAAGCGGCAGGTCTTAAGGTTTATGAAGAAGTCCTGAAAGAAGCGGGCATTGATAAAAGTGCCGTGAAGAAAATTGTTTCTACCGGCTATGGCCGCAACAGCGTGAAGTTTGCCGATAAGTCCTACACGGAGATCATGTGTCACGCCACCGGAGCTCATTTTTTGAATCCGCACATCCGTTCCATTATTGATATCGGCGGGCAGGACAGCAAGGCCATTCTCCTTGACGATAACGGCAAAGTGAAAAACTTTGTCATGAACGATAAATGTGCTGCCGGAACGGGGCGCTTTTTGGAAGTGATGGCCAGAGCGATGGAAGTCAGTCTGGACGAATTCGGGATCATGTCCATAAAATCAAAGAATCCTTCTAAAATAAGCAGTCTTTGCACTGTATTTGCGGAATCGGAAGTCATTTCGCTGATTGCCAAGGGTGAACAAAGGCAGGATATCATCGCCGGAATTCACGAATCCATCGCTTCCAGAATTTCATCTATGATTGGAC
>JQDQ01000175.1 GCA_000747625.2 Smithella sp. SCADC | reverse complement strand
AAGGTAATAAGAGATAAATCTATAAATTATCCCAATCATTTCCCTGTGTGGCAAAGTCTTTAAGCTGGTCTCTTCTTTTCTTATGCTGAAGTTTTTTTAGGGCTTTGGCCTCGATTTGACGAATTCTTTCTCGGGTTACCCCCATCATATCTCCAACTTCTTCCAGCGTAAATGGCCCATAGTTGCAGGCGACCCATGTGCAGTTCAGAAAGGATTCGTTTTTCAGGCGCCATTCGCAGGTTGTATCGGTACAGATTTCACTGATAAGAATATTCTTTTTCTTGCAGGTATATAGATTAATCATGGAGAGAACTCCTTATTTTCCAGATTTTTCCAAGTCAGATGTTTAACTTGTGTTGAATATAATTATTTATCTTGGGAAATCAAGTAAAAAAAATGTCTTTATCCGGAATAAATGCGAAAAATAACAAGTGAAATCAAATGTCTTTTAAAAACTATTTTTTTCCGCCGGCCTTCTTTCGGGAATGTATTTGTGCTCAATTTTCCCTTCATTCCATTCGGGAGAAACGTATAAGTTACAGTAACAACTGCCATATTCCTTGATATCTTCCGGTCGGTATTGACAGGGGCAGATGATATCGACATCCTTTTCGCGCTTTCCGGATGCCAGACGGCAGGGACAGGCCATATAACCGTAGCGGTCTTTATTGATTAAAAGATCGCTTAAGATATTTAGAACCCATTCTTTATGCGTATTCCGGTTGGTAAAAAGAGCATTTTACTTCTCTTCATGCCCGCGGGTCAGATAAAAAGTGGCCAGGTCAAAGAAGATAGTCATGCGTCTTTGCAGTTCGAAGGTCATGAATAATTCAAGATTTTTCTGCAGGGCGTCCTGTGCCAGCGCGAAAGTCCAGATATGTTTGCGGATGAGACTGAGTGCGCTTAATACGTCGCTGATTTTAAAACCGGATTTCCTTCTTTCTCTGCCGAGCTTGGTATAAAAGCTTTTGATTTTTTCGACATCGTGCAAGCCGCCAAGCCACAGAGTCAACTGGGAAAGAATTCTATCACAGATATTATATAAAACATCTCTTTCCATTTTATGATATTCGGCGGTGGAAGGATTTACCAGTACATCGTCCAGCCATTGTTCAATAATCTTTTCTTTATTTTTAATGATTACATTGACCAGACGGCGTGTTAAAGAATTTTTTACTACTGTGGGCGGAAGGGTTTTCTTATCAGTGTGCTCAATGGAATCGAATATTGCCCAGTAATCTCTTCTGCTTTTAATGTAGGCCTCCAGTGCAAGTTTGTTGGAGCGGAAGGCGAACGGTGGCAATTTGTTTGCCGGCCAGAACCGGGCCTGCGAACAATCATCGCCGGCACAAAGCTTTCCGCCGGTTTGCTGCACGACAAAAGTCAAGAAAAGCAGATCGCCATAAAAACGGCTTTTGTAGGAATCAACATCCAGTAACTTTACGATTTTACCCCTGATGCCCGTTTCTTCTTCCAACTCGCGCAGAGCAGCTTCCTCAATGCTTTCTCCCGCTTCGGCAAATCCTGTAGGCAGGCACCATAATCCCCTGGATGGAGCTCTGTCGCGTTTAACCAGGAGTATCTGACGCGACGATTCAAGAATTGTGGAAACCACAGGTAAAGGATTTTCATAAAAAAAGGAATTACAGGCTGGGCAAAAATCCCTCTGGACGTTGTCCTCGTATTTCTTGATCGTTATTTCGCCGCAGTAAATACAGTGTTTTCGTTGTTTTTTCATAATATTTCCTCTGGTTTTATGGGGCGTGAACAGATAAAAATTCTGTCATCCTTACACATGGTGACAAAATTTTTCTTCATGGCGGTGTCCTGCAGTTCGCTCAGAAGCTGGTGGATGATGTTTTTGTTGTGAGCCTCAGTTCCCATCAGGAAAAAAGATTTTTTAAATTGAAAATAATCCAGAAAGTGGTCCATTTCATGAGACTGAAAAACCAGAGTGTTTTTGAAATCAATTGTCTGTATCTTTCCGAAAGACGGTTGAAGAAGTGTTCTGCCTTTTTCCGCGGAAAACTGATCGAAAATAATTTCTATCGGCAGTTGTTGAGTGTGATCGAGAAAATTATTTTGTTTAAGGATTTTTTTAACAATGCCTACCATTTCACGCATATCCTCACGAGAGTGGGTAATGGTGATGAAAATCCCGTCTTTTTTTAGGATGCGGGCAATTTCGGGAATCATGTCAGGAAAGAAATATAAGGCGTAGCTGCAAATAACCAAATCAAAAGAATTGTCGGAATGTTTTCTTATTTGATCGATACCGGAAGAAGAAAATGTTCCCGAGTATCCGGCGCGCCGGCAGGCATCCAGAAAAAAAGGTTTGTATTCGGGAATGATATCAATGCCGGTGATAGTTGCGTCTGAAGAAAGTCTATCTTTCAGAGCTTCGGTAAAAGCGCCAAAAGCGCATCCTAATTCCAGAACATTATGGCGGTTAGATAGGTCAACGTGATTTAAGGCTGTTTTTCTGATGTCTTCTTTATTGGTGGAAAACCGGCGAATTAATTGGGCTATAGCCAGGTGTTTCTGTACATCACGAAATACTTTGCGAATTTTTTTCTTATCCAGAACTTCCGCCATATTAGAACCTCAACCGAAAGTATTACTTTAACATTTATTTTCTGTATCCATCATTTTGTTTACTCTTCGTATGTGCCGGTCACCGGCAAAGTTTGTGTCCATAAATTTTTCAATCATTTTTGTAACCGGGACGGAATATTTTACTCTGCCGCCGAACGCTATAAAATTAGCATCATTGTGTGCTTTGGCCATTTCTGCGGTAAATAAGTCATGAATTAAAGCGCACCGGATACCTTTTATTTTGTTTGCGGTTATAGATACTCCGATTCCTGTACCGCAAAGAAGAATGCCGAAATCATATCCGCCCTTTTTAAATTCATTGCAGGCAAGAGCAGCGATATCGGGGTAATCTACAGGATCTTCGCTGTTTACGCCCATATCATTTACGTCACAATTTTTTGTTTTTAAGAATGATACAATTTCGCTTTTTAAAGCGACGGCTCCATGATCTGAGGCAATAATAATTTTTCTCATTAGTATCTTTCCCCAAAAGAATTATTTTAATTATTCAGTTCTTATTTTTACGAGATTGCGAAATAAGTCAATAAAAAATCTTTGCTTCAAAGGCATATTTGCGTTAAAAAGCGACATGCGGGAATTATTGACGAAGTATTTTAATTATCTTTTAATAGAGCGTGGCATGTCTCAAAATACACTGGAATCGTACGGGCGTGATTTACGAAGGTTTGTTTCCTTTGTTGAGGAGAAAAGAAAGGTAACGGATATAAAGGAAGTAAATCCGGAAGCTGTTGTTGAATATCTGACACATATCAGAAATGAAGGCTTGGCGTCTAATTCCATGAATAGGGCGCTTGCCGCGTTAAGAGGGTTTTATAAGTATCTGCTTAGCGAAAAAATAATTAATGAAAATCCGTTAGCCAATATTGAATTAGCCAAAGTCTGGATGAAACTACCCGACACGATCAGTAAAGAGGAAATGAAAACCATTCTGGCTCAACCGGGTGATCAAACAATTACCGCCATACGCAACACTGCCATGCTGGAGCTTTTATACGCGACAGGAATCCGCGTTTCTGAATTGATTAACTTGACAATGAACAGCGTCAACTGGCAGGTTGGTTTTTTGGTTGTCATGGGTAAAGGGAGTAAGGAAAGGATTGTGCCTGTCGGCAAAATAGCTTACGATTGCGCCAGACGTTATGTTGATGAGGCCAGGCCGCAATTGATGCAGAAGAAGAGCACGGATGTTTTGTTTTTAAACCGCTTTGGAAAGAAATTTACCCGGCAGGGTTTTTGGAAAATAGTTGTCGGTTACGCCCGGCAGACCGGATTACAGAAAAAGGTTTATCCACATACTTTTCGTCATTCTTTTGCATCGCATCTTTTGGAAGGTGGCGCGGATTTGCGTACGGTACAGGTGATGCTGGGGCATTCCGATATTTCCACAACGCAGATTTACACGCATGTAACAAGGGAAAAGTTAAAAGAAATTCACCAGAAATATCATCCGCGGAGTTGATTGAAACAAAGAAAATATATTGAGGGATAAATGATTAATAGACGATTAAATAATGAAGGACAACACAGGGAAACATTATTCCCAATCAATAAAGTATTGATTGCGGTCGTTTGCGTCATTTTGATTCTCATCATTATATTTATTTTCTATCCTAAACCTTTCCGTTCTTTTGCTTTCTACGCCTCCAGGGTAAAAAACACATTTTCTTATTACGTCTTAAATTCCAAACCTCACTTCTATTATCTGGAGATGGAAAAAAACGGAAAGGATATTCGTGCCGGTGAAAACGAAGCCCTAGATGTGACTTACCGTGATGAATTTGTGATTAAGTCTGTAATCAGTGACGATTTAACGGGGAAATATATGAATGTTAAAGTAGAGGGGCTGAACAAAGGTAATAACGATCTGGGAGTTTTATTAAAAGGTGTTGAGCTCGTTGATAAAATAATAAAAAGCGGAGCTATGATAAATGACTCCGGAATCGTATCCGACTACAAAATTTTAATAAATTATCGCAACGAAAGAATAGCCTCTGTTCCTCTTAAAGTTGTTATTACACCCCAGGACTGGTTTCGTTTTGCCAAGGATTCTTCAAACGTAAAAGAGCAAATCGAATATTTAAAAAAAGCGATAGAGTTGAATAAAAATGATGTCAGCGTGCGTAAGATTCTTGCCGGTGTCTATTCGCGGCAGGGCAGGCTGGACGACGCAATCAGCCAATATAAAGAGGTAATAGAGCTTAAGCCGGATGATACGATAGCTTTGAACGAACTGGCCAAATGCTATATTAAGAAAAAGGAATATGACGAGTCTATCAAGATATCGAGACAGATTATCAAAATCAATCCAAAAGAAGTACAAGCTTATGTCAGCGTCGGTCTTTCCTTCGCGGAAAAGGGAATATGGGATCAGGCAATACAAAATTATCGGGAAGCTGTGCGGCTTGAACCGGATAATTATCCGGTCAGATTAAAATTGGCGGACGCCTATAAAAATAAAAACATGATGAATTCAGCTATTGAAGAATATAAATATATTGCTGACCATTCGAAAGAGGCCGACTTGGCGTTGCTTTCTTTGGGTGACATTTATTTAAAACTCAAAAAATATGAATCTGCAATTAAATATTATAAAGAAGTTATAAAGAAACAACCGCGATCGGTTGCCGCTTATGCCAATCTTGCTTCTGCTTATGCCGGAACGGGAAAATGGCCGGAAGAGCTGGATAACTTGAAAAAAGCAGTTTCTTTAAGTCCTAATGAGCCGACAGTCCGATTCAATCTGGGCGCGGCTTATGATAGAAAAGGCATGAACTCCGAAGCGATTAAAGAATACGAACACGTATTAAAAGTTAATCCTGAAGATGGTGATGCTCTGGAACGTCTCGGTGACCTGTCGCTTAAAAATAAGAAATTTGTTCAGGCCGTGAAATATTACGAGAAATTAGCGGCAAAATCCTCTAAAAATGGTGCTATTTTTGCCAATTTAGGTTTTGCCTATGGTGAAATGAAAAAATATGCCGCATCAGCTGAAAATTACGAAAAAGCGATTAAGTGCGGCGCTAAAAATTCTAACTTGCATTCTAACTTAGCTTATACATACGATAAGCTGGGAAAAGAAAAAAAAGCAATTGCCGAGTATGAAAAAATATCTCCGCCAACGAAAGAGGTGCTGAGTATTCTTGGTCAATTCTATCTGAAAGAAAAGAATTGCGCGGTGGCAATTAAACAATATAAAAAAATTGCACAAATAGAACCGAAAAAAGCTGAGTCCTACGAAAGTTTGGGATATGCTTACACCAAATGTAATGATCTGGACGCGGCCATTAAACATTACCGGATTGCTCTAAAATATGACCGCGAAGATGATGAGGCTTACGCCGGCTTGGGTGAGGCTTACGAGAAAAAAGGTCTTTATCAGGAAGCATTGAAAGCGTACAACAGTGCCTATGCGCTTAATCCGGAATCGGCAAAAGCAGCACAAAAAATACCGAAAATGAAAATTAAACTTTTGCAGGCAAAAGCTCAGAAAAAAATCAGGAGTGATGAAGAATGAAGCGAATAAAGATCAGTAAATTTATTATTGGAGATAATAAGAAATTCGTTCTGATTGCCGGTCCGTGCGTTTTGGAAAACGAAAAATCGGCAATTGATACGGCCAGGTATTTAAAAAGACTTACTGCAAAATTGGACATCCCTTTTATCTTTAAAGCTTCTTATGACAAAGCCAACAGAACTTCAATCAATTCTTACAGAGGACCGGGAGCGAAAAAAGGATTGGCCATATTGGAAAAGATAAAAGAAGAATTGAATATACCGGTGCTTTCTGATGTGCATCGTTTCGAAGAAATTGACGCGGCCGCGAAAATTCTGGATGTCGTTCAGGTACCGGCTTTTCTTTGTCGCCAGACAGATTTTATTACAGAAATTGCCAAAAAGGCGCGCGTAATAAATATTAAGAAAGGGCAGTTTCTGGCTCCCTGGGATATGGCAAATGTTATAGATAAGGCCAGAAAAGCCGGTAATGATAATATTATGATTACTGAAAGGGGAACATCGTTCGGTTATAATAATCTTGTTTTCGATGTTCGTTCCTTGCCAATTGTCAGAAATATGGGGTATCCGGTAATCTTTGACGCTACCCATTCAGTTCAGTTGCCCGGAGGAGAGGGAACTTCTTCAGGCGGGCAACGGGATATGGTGAAATATCTTGCACGCGCAGCCGTAGCAGCCGATGTTGACGGAATATTTTTCGAAGTTCATAAAAATCCGGAGAAAGCTTTATGCGACGGTGCCAATTCGCTCTATCTTAATGAACTGGAAATTTTATTGACGATGCTAAAGAAGATTGACAGTTTGATTAAATCTCCAATAAAATAATAATTAAGCATACTAAACAAATGATAAGGAGAAACGGTATAGTGAAAAAAAACATTCAGAAAAAACTCTTTAAAATAAAATTGCTGATTCTGGATGTGGACGGAGTCATGACGGATGGCAGTATAATTATGGATGATGAAGGGCGTGAATCAAAGAGTTTCAATGTACTTGACGGACATGGCCTGAAGATGGTGCAGCGTTATGGAATTAGAGTTGCCATTCTCACCGGACGGCAATCAAAAGTAGTAGAATACAGAGCTAAAGATCTGGGAATAGCAGATGTTTATCAGGGCGCTTTAAATAAAAAAGAAGTTTTTGAAAAAATCATTGGCAAGCATAAATTATCGGCTGACGAGGTTGCTTATTTGGGCGATGATATAGTTGACATACCGGTGCTCAAAAGGGTTGGTTTTTCCGCGGCGGTTGCCGACGCCCTGGATGTGGTAAAAAAATCGGTTAATTATGTGACTAAAAACAAAGGTGGCCACGGTGCGGTAAGAGAAGTCTGTGAAATGATTTTGCAGGCTCAGGGGAAGTGGCCGGAGGTAGAAGCCAAATACGAATTCAGCAAGAAGTGCTATTGACCGGGTGCGCGTTCACGTAAGGGGGGCGCAATAATGAATAATCATGTTCCTTACTGGTAAAAACCCTTTGAAGAGCCCCGCATATAAAGTTTCGCAGATTCATCAAATTCTTTGCTTTTGCCATCATTTTTCAGCCTTATTTCTTTACACGAGACATTCACAGTGATATAATAACAGCAAAAATAGTGCCAAAAGCAGGATGCCACTGATTAAATGAAATTAAGCAAAAAAACAGTCATTATATCTGCAATAGCAGTTGTTTCTTTGGTGTTTTTGATTGCCATTGTGGCCATAATCAAGGTTGGTGTAAATAAACCCCAAAATTTGTTAAAAGCACTTCAGAATAGCGTAGACCTGCAAATAAAAGGCTTCGTTTATACAGAAGTTGGCGAAGCCAATGCCAGATGGGAAGTAAAAGCCGAAACCGCCACATATGATAAAAAGCAGGAACTTGCTTTATTTGATAAAGTTCAAATAAAGTTAACAACTTCAGATGGTAAAGTCTTTGTAATGACAGCGGATAAAGGGCACATGCTGATAAAGAAAAAAAACATTGAGATAAAAGGTAATGTAGTCATAAATTCAGACACCGGCGATAAATTTTCCACTGATTATTTGAATTACAGCGATGCTGAAAAGAAATTTTATACCGATGCGCCGGTGACAATGGAAAATAAGCGTATGAAAATAACAGGAAAAGGATTAACTCTCTTTATGAATAAAGGGGAATTGAATATTCCCTCGATGGTTAAAGCTAAAATAATTTGATAGAGAAATTGAATGATTAAAAAAATTTGTTTATTTGTCGTATTTATTGCTTTAATTTCAGTTCTTCGCGTTCATGCCGATAATAATCCCCTGATTAAACAATCAGATGAACCCGTCGAAATTACTTCCAACCGGATGGAGGCTTTTAACGAAAAGAAGCTTGTCGTATTTTCCGGCAACGCTATAGCAACACAGGGAAACAAGGTGCTGAAAGCCGATCAGTTGCGTTTGTATTATAAAGAAGAATCCGGTAAAAAAAATAAAATCGGAAAAATTGAAACAGAAAATGCCGGGGAACTGGAGAAAATAGAAGCGAAAGGAAATGTTTCTTTAACGCAAGGAGAAAGAATAGCAACGGGAGACGAAGCCGTATATTTTAGAGAAAGTAATAAAGTTATCATGACCGGTAATGCCATGTTGAAAGAAGGTAAAAACCTTATCACGGGAGACAGGGTTATAGTTTTTCTTAATGAAAATAGAGGAATTGTTGAAAGTAACACGCAAAAACAAGTTAAAGCAATAATTTATCCTCAGGAAAAAAAGAAGGCAGGGAGCAACTAGTGCATACTTGCAAAAGTTACCGATATGTCATTTCGACCGAAGGGAGAAATCTTATTCAATGATTATAAAGATTTCTCAGTCACTTCGTTCCTTCGAAATGACACGGTTAATATTGAAATCAAGCACTAGCGCAGGCATCATGCGTTTTAAGTTATGGGCAATTTATCAGCAAAAGGTTTAATTAAAATCTACAACAAACGAAAAGTCGTCAATCAGATTGATTTGTCGATTTCACCCGGTGAAGTTGTCGGTTTGCTTGGCCCTAATGGTGCAGGCAAAACAACCACTTTTTATATGATTGTCGGATTGATTAAGCCGGATGCCGGTGAGATTTTTTTAGATGGCGAAAATATTACTAAATTCCCCATGTATTTAAGAGCGCGCAAAGGTTTAAATTATTTGCCACAGGAGCCATCCGTTTTCCGTAAACTTACGGTGGAAGAAAATATCCTTGCTATTTTAGAGACGCTTGATTTGAAGGAAGAAGAAAGAAATGAAAGGCTGGAAGAGCTTCTCCGGGAACTTGATCTGACAGCGCTGGCAAAAAATCATGCCTATTCTCTGTCTGGCGGCGAAAGAAGAAGAGTAGAAATCACCAGGGCATTGGTTACTCACCCCAAATATATTCTTTTAGATGAGCCTTTTGCCGGAATTGATCCGTTGGCTGTCGCCGACATTCAGAAAATAATCGAAAAGTTAAAAGCAAAAGGAATCGGTATAATTATTTCCGATCATAATGTGCGGGAGACTCTTTCCTGCTGCGATCGTGCTTACATTGTAAATGAAGGCGCGGTATTAGTTGAAGGTCCTCCGGATAAGATTTCTCAAAGCGAACTGGCGCGAAAATTTTATTTCGGCGATACTTTTAATATATAGGAATTATTTAAAACAAGTATTTTATTATGGCGTTTGAGCTAAAACAGAGTTTAAAACTTACCCAACAGTTGATCATGACTCCTCAACTGCAGCAGGCTATAAAGTTGTTGCAGTTGTCCCGGCAGGAACTTATCGAAACAATTAGTCAGGAAATGGAAGAAAATCCTCTTTTGGAAGAAGTTTCCCCGGACGAAGGAAATGAAGAGGAAGCTCATGCGGAAATCGGAGAAGATGTCCAATCTGTTGAACGTGAAGATTTAAAAATAGTCGAGCGGGCAAAAGAGCTGACCGGGGAAGGAGATGGTCGCGAAGAATTTGACTGGGCTAATTATCTTGAAGATTACGGTCCGGTAGGCGTAACTTACGGCGGCAGAGATGGGGAAGCAACATCGTGGGATAATGTTCTTACCGAAGGCCAGTCGCTGACAAAACACTTGATGTGGCAGATGAATCTTTCATCTTTTAATGAAGATGAAACGCGTATCGGCACTCAAATTGTCGGCAATCTTGATCAAAATGGTTATTTATGTGCGACCGTTTCAGAAATCATGCAGCTGGAAAATGTAAGCGAGGAATTTGTCGAAACTGTTTTGCAAAAGGTACAGGAATTCGATCCACCTGGAATTGCCGCCCGTAATCTGCAGGAATGTCTCTTAATTCAAGCAAGAATGCTGGGCGTGAAGAATAAGATCATTGAAGTTATCATTAAGGATTATCTTAAAGATCTGGAATTGAAAAATTATGTCCATATTGCGCATAAATTAAAAGTTCCTCTGCGCGAAGTGGAACTGGCTGTATTATTGATCAGCGGAATGAATCCCAAACCAGGAGGTATTTATTCCGAAGAAAAGATTCAACCGATCATTCCCGATGCTTATATAATAAAAGTGGGAGATGAATATAAAATAATTCTTAATGATGATGGCTTGCCGCGTTTACGCATAAGTAATTTTTACCGTGAAATTATGGCGGGGCTTGCCGATCATGGTCATAACGAGGAAGAAAACGGGAAAAAATATATAAAAGATAAAGTACAGTCGGCTACATGGCTGATTAAGAGCATACAGCAAAGGCAGAAGACGATATATAAAGTTGTGGAAAGCATCGTCAAATTTCAAAAAGAATTTTTTGACCTTGGTATTGATTTCCTTAAACCTCTGGTGCTGCACGATATTGCCAATGATATAGAAATGCATGAATCCACCATTAGCCGTGTAGTAAATAACAAATATGTGCATTCGCCACAGGGTATTTTTGAAATGAAATATTTCTTTGGCAGTTCCATTAAAAGAACATCCGAGGGAAATATTGCTTCGAAGAGTGTAAAAGAAGAAATAAAGCAAATAGTCAACGGCGAAGCACCCAAAAAACCTTACAGTGATTGCGAAATTGTTAAGATACTGCAAGCAAAGGGAATAAATATAGCCAGGCGCACCGTTGCTAAGTATAGGGACATGATGGGAATATTACCTTCATCTAAGAGAAAGAAATATTTTTAATAAAATGTATTTGAGTGGCGACATTAAAAGCAGGATAATATAAAATATTGATTGACATTTAGTTTTTACATCAATATATGACTTGCCTTTATTGTCAGCCCAGATAAGTTTCAAAAGTTAAGATTATTGTAAAGTTGAGCTGATTAAATTAATTAAGGAGGAATGATTATGAAGATTTCCGTAACTTTTAGAAACGGTGAAGGTGAGAACTGGCAAAAAGTTTACGCAGAAGAAAGAATTCAAAGACTGAAAAAATATTTGGATGCGCCGGCCGAAGCTCATATTGTAGTATCCATGGAAAAATTCAGGCATTTTGCAGAAACAAATCTAAGCTCCAGCGGTTGGAATATAAACGCAAAAGAAGAAGCCAAAGATATGCATCTCGCCATCGATAGCTGTATAGAAAAAATTGAAAGACAACTTAAAAAACAAAGAGAAAAAATCAGAGAGCATAAGCCCAGAAGCATTCGCCGAAGCAATGAAAAACTTGATCAAGAAGAAGCTGAAGAACCAACAGTAAGTAAAATTGCGGAAACGCATAAGGTAATATTAAAACCAATGTCTTTTGATGAAGCGATCATGGAGATAGAAGGTACAAAGGATCGCTTTATTCTTTATCGAGATTCTTCTTCTGAAAACGTAAGCCTGGTCTATCGTCGCGATGATGGAAATTATGTCCTGATCGAGACAAATAGCTAGCCGTTGGGTTAAATTAAGCTTAGTCATTAAAACAAGATTAAAGCGTTTAAAATTTGCGTTTCTTATTAAAACAGGTGACAGAAAAATGAAAAATCTTCGAGTCGTGATTATCACCGGTCTTTCTGGATCTGGTAAAAGTACCGCACTCAGGGCTTTGGAAGATATTGGTTTCTTCTGCGTCGATAACCTTCCTGTTATTTTGTTGCCGAAATTTCTTGCCATAACAACAGTCTCTTCTCCGGAAATAAAACGAGTGGCCATGGTCATGGATTTACGGGAAAGAAGCTTTCTCGATAAGTACGAGCGAATATTTGCGGGACTAAAGCAAAAAGGATACAAAATTGAGATTCTTTTCCTTGAATCCAGCGACGAATCTCTATTACATCGCTTTAGTGAGACCAGACGTATTCATCCTCTTTCCGAAAGGGGAATGATTATGGAAGGCATCCTGATGGAAAGAGAAAAGTTGTCATCCTTAAAAAAAATGGCTGACAAAATTATTGATACAACTTCTGTTAATGTTCATCAGCTAAAAGATATAGTGCAACGTCATTTTTTGCCAGCCTCCAGAAAGAAGAAAATGGCCATTAATATGACTTCCTTTGGTTATCGTTATGGCTTGCCTGCCGATGCTGATCTTGTCTTTGACGTAAGGTTTCTGCCCAACCCTTATTTTGTTGAAAATTTAAAAAATTATGACGGGCATAATGTTGAAGTGCAAAACTACGTTATGCATAATAAACAAAGCAAAGAATTTCTGAAGAAAATATTGGATTTGATGAATTTACTCATTCCCCTATATGAAAAAGAGGGGAAAGTGCGCTTGAATATTGCCATGGGTTGCACGGGCGGTAAGCATCGTTCCGTAGTTATGGCTAATAAACTGGCCTTGCATTTCTCGTCGATGAAGTACTTGGTCAATCTAAACCATCGCGATATTAATAAAAATTAACAGATATTTCTTTATCTGGTGATATTGTCTTTTATCCAGTGGGGATCCCACCATTCCTTAGGATCGACAAATTGTCCGCCAACTATAATACTGAAATGTAAATGATCTCCTCCTGCCAGTCCGGACATTCCGGAAAGTCCTATTATTTCGCCTTTCGCCACATTTTTGCCGACAGTCGTATCAATGGAGGATAAATGTCCATACAAGCTGAACATACCCAGACCATGATCGATAATTACTGCATTTCCGTAAATTCCCAATGCACCTGTAAAAACAACAATGCCTTTGTTGGATGCTTCGATGGGACTGCGGGCGTTGGATGCCAGATCCACGCCTGAGTGAATGGATTCGCCGACAACTTTTCCATTATACATATAACTTCTTTTATCACCGAAAAGAGCCATCGGAGCGCCATCTTTCATCCTCAGGAAAGTTCCTTCCCATAATTCTTTGGAAGCTGACTTCTGACAGATTTTCTGTATAGTTAAAAGATTATCATTGCGCATTTGAGAATTTATATAGCTGAAAACTTCCAGAGAAGTTTTCCCCTGAAGTGATGGAACCATGGCTTGAAACTCCGGCATTTTCTGCTGTAGAAAATTTTCACTAAGATTCATTTTGTCCGCACGAAACTTCTTTTCCTTAATAACACAGGGTATAGACATCGTTGTTTCATTTCCCGCTTCATCACGGGCGAAGACCATTATTCTGGTTGTTGTTTTGTTGGCGTCCATAGGCAAAGCAAAATAAGTAATGTAAGAAGGCTTATTGTCAATTAATATTGCGTGAGCGGGAGATAAATAATTGTTAATATAAACGCCCGTGGAAGACAGTGCTTCTGAGGGCTGGTAGGCAACAAAGCCAGTTCCGCCCTGATTTATGTAATTTATATTTTTCACAAGATTAATTTGCGGCGGTACCGTGTCGATCTTTATTGGTTGCGACAAAACCGCTTTATTTTTGAATAGGGAATAATCCGTGGCAGTAACTTTAAGTGTAGCGGGACCATCATGGAGGTTAAACTGTCCAGCGCGTATAGTTAGGGGTAATCTTTCCTTCCTTGTTCCTTTTGAAGATATTATTTTATCTGCCAAAATCTGGCCTTTGTTATCCTGAATGATTTCCACATTCAAATGGGAAAGACCGCTCTGTGAATCGGAAAAATTAATTTCCAATGTTTTTTGTCTGCCGACGGCGGTGACACCTTGAGCAAACTTGATTGCCGGTTTCCCTAATTCCACATAACTGCCGAAGAAAAACCAACCCAGAGCAGCGATAATTAAAATGGCTATAGATATTTTGATATAAAATAAATTGAACCTTTTCATAATAATCCCCTGAAAATGTGAGATGATACGTCTGCGGGGCTTATAATAACTTTAATGATGTTTTGCAAGACAAATTTCCCCGCCAAACAAAGGTTAGTTCAATCCTAAAATTTCCTAAAATATATTGAAGGTAATAAAGATAAATATGCCTTGATATTGTTGAAAAGCGCTGTTATATTTCGCAAATAGATTGAGTGCAGTTGTATTTCTGATGAGAGGTTTGAATAAAAATATATCGGGAAGATTAGTGATATGCTGGAGAACAAAAAAATTGTTTTAGGTGTTACCGGAGGCATTGCCGCCTACAAGGCGGCGGAATTAATTCGTGCGCTCATTAAAAAAGGGGCTCAGGTAAAAGTTATCATGACGAAAAGCGCAAAGGAATTTATAACTCCTTTAACACTGCAAACCCTTTCGCAGAATCAGGTCTATACGGATATGTTTGTTCCGGCTGAAAAATATGAAATGGCGCATATAACTCTTGCGGAATTTGCCGACGCGTTTGTTATTGCGCCGGCAACGGGAAATATAATCGGAAAAATTGCTTCGGGCATTGGCGATGATTTGTTATCTACCACAATTATGGCTCAGGAAAAACCAACGCTTATTTGTCCGGCCATGAATGACAAAATGCTTGCCAATCCCATCGTTCAGAAAAATATAAATAAACTTAAAAAGTTCGGTTACGCTGTTATGGAAAGTGCTGAAGGCGAGCTTGCATGCAAGACAAAAGGGAAGGGGCGTTTGCCGGATATTGCGGAAATTGTCGAAGCAGTAGAAACCCTTCTTACTCCCAAAGACTTTGCCGGCGTGAAAATTTTAATTACAGCCGGTCCCACTGAAGAGCCTTTAGATCCTGTACGTTTTATTACCAACTTATCATCAGGCAAAATGGGCTATGCATTGGCCGTCGAAGCGCACAGAAGAGGCGCTGAAGTTACTTTAATCAGCGGTCCGACAAATCTGCCCCTGCCACCGGCGGGGAAAATTATCAAAGTGCGTACGGCAAAAGAAATGCACAAAGCAGTTATGGATAATTATAAAAAAGCTGCAGTTATTATTAAAGCAGCTGCCGTAGCCGATTATAGTCCCAAAGTATCAGCTACGGAAAAAATTAAAAAAGATAAGAAAACTCTTTCGCTGGAATTGAAAAATAATCCTGATATCATCGCCGATGTCGGAAGGAATAAAGGCGGGCGCATACTGGTTGGTTTTGCGATGGAGACGCAAAATCTGTTGGCCAATGCCAGGGAGAAACTTAAAAAGAAAAACATGGATTTGATTGTTGCCAATAATTTACGGGAAGAAGGCGCCGGCTTCCGGACAGATACAAATATAATTACGATAATTGACCGCGCAGGTAAAACAGAGCCTTTAGAGAAGATGACTAAAATAGAAGCGGCGGGCGCGATTCTTGATCGTGTCAAAAAAATAATAAAAAAAAGTAATAGTAAAAAATAACGGGAGAACATTTTAATTTGGCGGCGGAAGAATTACAGAGAGAATTGCTTAAAGCTGTTAAAGCGCTGAAGGGACAAGTAATAAACAGAGACAGCTTGTCTGTTGGAATTGACTGGAAAAAAACACGTACGGTATCCACATCAGTCAGTCATGTGAAGACCGGTGGATCAACAAAAGAAGACATGTTGAAAATAGTTCATCAGGAAATGGCCAATTGTCAGCTGTGCCCCCTGGGAAAAATAAGAAAAAATCTTGTTTTTGGCGTTGGCAATGCTAAAGCGCAAATAGTATTTGTCGGGGAAGCGCCCGGCGCTGATGAAGATGAACAGGGTCTTCCTTTTGTGGGACGTGCCGGACAGCTTTTAACTGATATAATCGTCAAAGGAATGAAACTGGAACGAAAGAACGTTTATATCTGCAATATTCTCAAATGCCGTCCGCCGGGTAATCGCAATCCTCAACCGGATGAAATAAGCAAATGCGAGCCGTTTTTAAAAAAACAATTGCAAATTATTTCACCAAAAATAATTTGTGCTTTAGGAACCTTTGCCGCCAAGACGCTTTTAAATACTGATATACCCATATCCGCATTACGCGGCCGTTTTCATTTTTACGAGGGAATAAAATTAATGCCGACATATCATCCGGCATATCTTTTACGTAACCCTTCGGCCAAAAAACAAGTCTGGGAAGATGTCCAGATGATTATGAAAGAAGTTAAGCCTTAATTATTCAAAACAATTAGCGAAAGAGGTGAAACAATGTCCAGGAAGATAATTTTCACATTGATTGCAGTTTTATTACTCATGAGTTCTGGAGCTTGGGCCGAAGAAAAGAAACCGGTATTTAATGTTATTACAATTGATGGGGTTATTACATCGCCGACGGCAAAATATATCTCCAAAAGCATAGAGGATGCAAAAAAAGATAATGCTGAAGGTTTGATAATTTTACTCGACACGCCTGGCGGAATGGATACGGCGATGCGCGATATCGCCAAAAGTATTCTCAATGCGCCACTGCCGGTGATCGTTTTCGTTTCTCCTCCCGGAGCTCGCGCCGCATCGGCGGGAGTTATTATTACGGAAGCGGCTCACATAGCCGCAATGGCTCCCGGTACAAATATTGGAGCCGCTCATCCCGTGGCGATCGGTCTTGGCGGCGGGAAGGATATGGATAAAACAATGTCCGCGAAAGTGGAAAACGACGCTGCCGCTTACGCCCGCAGTATTGCCAAATCAAGAGGGCGCTCTGAAGAATGGGCCGAAAAAGCTGTGCGCAAAAGCGAATCAATAACTGCCGAAGAAGCGCTCAAGCTAAACGTCATTGATTTTGTAGCTCCCGATATCGAGAAACTTTTAGTTGCCATTGATCAAAAAGAAGTAAATCTGGCCAAAGGTAAAAAGAAAATATCAACAAAAAATGCCGTAATTAATAATAAGAAAATGGGGACCCGTCAGGGTATTCTTGCTGCTATTTCCGATCCGAATATTTCTTATATTCTTTTGTTAGTAGGGTTGGCAGGACTGTATTTTGAGCTTTCTACACCCGGAGCAATTTTACCCGGAGTAATCGGCGGCATATCGCTCTTGCTGGCGTTTTTTGGACTGTCCACCTTGCCGGTAAATTATACCGGAATATTATTGATAATTTTCGGTGTAATTTTATTTATTGCGGAGATAAAAGTGATGAGTCACGGCATGCTTACTGTCGGAGGGATAATTTCACTAATTATGGGATCGTTGTTATTATTTGATACAACGGAGCCTGCCTTGCGTCTTTCTTTTCAGGTATTAGTGCCGGCTGTTTTGGTCGCATCAGGTTTTTTTATTGTTGTTATCGTGCTGGCGATTAAAGCGCAATTGCGGAAACATTTTTCAGGATCGGAAGCGATGGTCGGCGCTGAGGCGGAAGTGATGAAGGATATTGACGAAGAAGGGGAAGTATTTTTAATGGGAGAGTACTGGAAAGCTACAAGTAAAGAACCGGTTAAGAAAGGTTCAAAAGTAAGGGTTATCAAGGTTGAAGGTCTGAGATTAATCGTGGAAGAAATAAAGAAATAAAAAAATAAATATAATTTGGAAATAAATAAAGGAGGATATTTACAATGATTGGCACTTTTTCTTTACCGATGATAGTTGTTATCGTACTGATTGTAATGTTTTTGGCATCCGCAATCAAGATAATGAACGAATACGAAAGGGCTGTTATTTTTCGTTTAGGACGCATCAGAGAAGTCAAAGGACCGGGATTGATTATTATTATTCCCGGTATTGACAGAGTGGTGAAAATAGATATGAGGACAATTACCATGGATGTTCCTCCTCAGGATGTTATCACAAAAGATAATGTTTCGATCAAAGTAAGCGCTGTTGTTTATTTTCGCGTTATGGATGCAAATTCCGCCGTGACCAATGTGGAAAACTATCTCTTCGCCACATCACAGCTCGCCCAGACCACGCTCAGAAGTGTCTGCGGCCAGATGGAGCTTGATGAAATCCTTTCCGAACGCGAGAAGATTAACATGCGTTTGCAGGAAATTCTCGATCGCAGCACTGAACCCTGGGGCATTAAAATATCGCTGGTGGAAGTCAAACATATTGATTTACCCGAAGAAATGAAACGTTCTATGGCCAAACAGGCCGAGGCGGAAAGAGAAAGAAGGGCAAAGGTAATTAACGCGGAAGGTGAATTCCAGGCCGCGCAGAAATTAATTGAAGCTGCGGCTTTAATGGAAACTCAGCCGATGTCATTGCAGTTGCGTTATTTGCAGACGTTGAACCAGATTGCGTCGGAAAATAATTCCACAACGGTATTCCCGATACCGATTGATCTGTTTAAACCATTTTTAAAATTGGCTGAAAAATCTTAAAAAATGTAAGGCAGGAGTATAAACTCCTGCCTGCAAAATATGATTTTATTTTTGGAGGAAAAACTTATGCCTAACGAAAAGCGCAACATTATTACCGGTGGTCTCATATTAATTACTTTAGGTATATTAATCTTTGTAAGCAGGACATCAATTTATAGTTTTGGTCAAACGTGGCCGATATTAATAATTGTTATTGGAATTTCCACAATTTTTCAGAAAGTAAAAGATTTTGGAGGCTGGTTTATAACAATTGCGGGAGTATTGTTTCTCGCAAATGAATTTTATGGTCTTGAACTTTCCCAATTCAACAAATATTTATTGCCTGTAGTGCTGGTTTTACTGGGAATATTTCTTATAATAAGACGAAAAAAACATAACTGATTTAAAATTATTCCACTAAATGGAATTTAAGAACAAAGAGACAAAATCATATATTCAAGATTAAAGGAAGCGGGACTTCGGGAATATGACTATTGCTAAAAAAATCAAATCATCAATGTCTCAATCATCTATGATCCGCAAGATGTTTGAAGAAGGAATTCTTCTTAAAAAGAAATATGGTGCGGATAAGGTTTATGATTTCAGCCTGGGGAATCCCAACGTGGATCAACCGGATGAATTTAAATCCGAGCTGATTAACCTGGCCCATGCAATTATCCCCTTGAAACACGGTTATACGCCCAATGCCGGATATCCCGAGACCAGACAGGCTATTGCCTGTAAAATCAGCAGAACAACCGGATTGAAGATGTCAGCCGATCACGTGGTGATGTCTTGCGGCGCCGGAGGTGCGTTAAATGTTATTTTTAAAGCACTCCTTGATCCCGGTGATGAAGTGATTGTTCTTAACCCTTTTTTTGTTGAATATCCTTTTTACATTGAAAATTACAGTGGAGTCGTCAAGTATGCCCAAACCAAAAAGGATTTTTCTTTGGATATCGCCGCTATTTCCAAGGCGATTAACAGAAGGACAAAAGCGATTATCATTAATTCGCCCAATAATCCGACAGGTAAGGTTTACAGCAAAAAAAATATCACAGATTTAGCCAGGCTGTTGAAAGAAAAGGGCAGGGCATACAACAAGACAATATACCTTATTTCTGATGAACCATATGCGGAAATAGTATTTGACGGTGTCACCGTGCCCAGTGTACTGAAGGCTTACGCCAACAGCATTGTGGCCTATTCTTATTCCAAAACTTTATCTTTGCCTGGAGAACGAATTGGTTATATTGCTGTCAATCCCAAGATTCATGAAGCGGACAATTTAATCAACGCTCTGATTCTATGCACGAGAATTATGGGCTTTGTGCATGCGCCGGCTCTGATGCAGCGGATAGTTGCCAGACTTCAGGATGTGGCTGTTGATGTGAATGTTTATCAGAAGAAGCGTGATCTGCTCTGTGCGGGTTTGGTTAAAGCAGGGTATAAATTTGAAAAACCACAGGGAGCATTTTATTTATTTGTAAAAAGCCCGATTCCCGATGACGTGGAATTTGTCAAAATGCTTTTGAAGAAAAATATTCTTGTTGTGCCTGGAAGCGGTTTTGGAGGACCCGGCTACTTTCGCATTGCTTATTGTGTTGATGATACGACAATTGTCAATTCTATGCAAGGTTTTGCGGAAGCGATTAATGAATGCAAATAGTGCCGAGACGGCCTTCATTCGTCTATCTTTGTTGCTTTGTTGTCAGCTTCCTCAACGTATATATACGCCTGCGGAGCTTCCTCCTTGCCGCCTCGATATCCTTCTGAATGCGACACGGCAAGTAATTTGCCCAGCTTGTATATATTCTCTCTAAAAATTTACTGGGATATTCTACATATCTGCATAACATCCCAAAATATTACAGGGAATATGCTGATAATGATTATAAATCATATAATTAGACATAAGACATAAAGTATTTTCGATGGGGTTTGTGCCGGCAGTAGTGTCGGTGTTTGTAATATTAACATAGATCTGTATATCGCATCGGCAAGTTCTGTAGTCATGTGCGGGGCAAAACCTGTATTTGCCGATGTCGATCGTGACAGTCAAAACATTACCGCGGACACAATTGAAAAAGTCATAACAGGCCGCTCGCGCGCAGTCATCGCGGTTCATCTGGCCGGTTGGTCCTGTGAGATGGATTCTATTATGGCTTTGGCAAAAAAGCGCGGACTTGTGGTTATTGAAGATTGCGCGCAGGCCTGCGGATCTCTTTATAAAGGACGCCCTTTAGGATCATTTGGTGATATGGCTGCTTTTTCTTTTTGTCAGGATAAAACCATGACCACCGGCGGTGAAAGGGGCATGCTGGTGACTAATAATAGGGACATCTGGTCGAAAGTATGGTCTTATAAGGATAATGGCAAAAGCTATGATGCGATTTATGGCCATAATGATCCTAATCCAGGACAGTCTTTTAAATGGCTGCATGAATCATTCGGGACAAACTGGCGAATTACCGAAATGCAGGCCGCAATCGGCAGGATTCAGCTACATAAGTTGCCCGGGTGGATAGAGGTACGCAGAAATTATGCCGGTATCTTAAATAAAGCTTTTTCGAATATTCCGGCGCTTCGTGTGACTACGTCGCCTGATCATATTGGCCATGCTTACTATAAATATTACGTTTTTATAAATCCTGAAAAGCTGAAATCCGGATGGAATAGAGAACGTATCATTATAGCGATTAATGCGGAAGGTATTCCCTGTTTCACAGGCAGTTGCAGCGAAATATATCTAGAAAAAGTTTTCGCTGGCACCGGCATGCGACCGAAAAAACGATTGCCGGTTGCCAGAGAGTTGAGTGAAACCGCCATAATGTTTCTCGTTCATCCGACTTTATCCGAAAATGATATGCGCGATACGGTTAAAGCGGTAGAAAAAGTCATGGCATTTGCCTCTAAATAGTCAATTACAGGGTTATTTGTTTTCCTGATTACTGAGCTCACTCTTCCAGCGAGTATTTAGCTTGCCTAGTACCTGATGGAATTTTTTGCCCGGTTCCGGTTTGAGGTCTTCGACAATAACAATTTCCAGACGCATTGCCGGGTGCAGAGTTCTGATGTTTTTTTCAACTGCATGCCATAAAGACTCTGAATATGCAGGATCCGGTACCACCTTGACCACAACAAGATCATTAGCTTCCTGGATAATCTGAAATGTTCGGATGGCTTCGATCATGCTCCAGCCTGGCATGTCATGGGGGAATGCGGAATTTACGACTTCAAACATTAGTCGCGGCGTAATCTCTCTTCCGTCAGGAAGCACGATAAAATTTTCATTGCGGCCTTCCGTCAGACGCATGACCGGACCATTGAATCCACATCGGCAAGGCCTCGGATCCATCATCGTCACCCGATCTCCAAGTTCATAGCGGATGAAAGGCATGGAGTGATTGAATAAATTGGTAACGATCAGATGTCCCTCGATGCCTGCGGGAACTACATTTCCCTGCTTATCCACAACTTCGATCCATCCTGTTGCCGTGTTCGGATGCATGAGTCCAGGATTTGCTGGGCATTCCCAAGCGAGATTTCCTATTTCCTCACAATTATAATAGTCGGCGACGCGGCAGCGGAAAACGTTTTCCATCAATGTCCGTACGTGGGGGAAGAGCATTTCCGCTCCGGATAGCATTAAGCGCGGTACAGGCGGCACAATCTTTTTCTCCCGCAAAGCGTTGGCCAGTTCCCAATGAGCCGACGGACGTCCTTTAATGATAGTAGGCTTAATATTCATTAAAATTTTTATTTGTTGCTCTATGGGCATGGTACGGAAAAGTCTGACAATGGTAATTGGTCCCATCCTTTTGAAGATTTGAGTGGCAAGATCCTTTCGCTCCGGCCCCACGTCAACAAGAGTCATCGGAAAAGTCAGGGATATATTTCGTCGGAAAGCGTCAATAAGCGTTATCCGACGAAAGGCTTCTTCCATTTTATTCATATAAATGGTCACTGGCGTTCCCGTAGTTCCGGTAGTGTGTCTGATGGTTAGTTGTTCAGGATAAATATCGCGACGAAGATATTCGGTGGGACCCCCGGCCATCAGATTCAATCGGGTCGTAATAGGCAGTTGCGGAAGATCTTCTATGCTGCGGATGCTCGAAGGATCAATACCCGCTTCGTTAAAAGACTTCCGATAAAAAGGCACATTTTTATAAGCACTGGAAACAATATACCGGATGGATCTGTCCACATCTTTCTTATTTTTGCGCGGTAAAAACCTTGTCCATCCGCTGATCACCAGACTGCTCCTTTGATATTGAACCCGTTCTTCTTTTGCGAAAAGAATATAAAAAAAACAATCTATGTGTCAATGAAATAAAAAGTACAGGACACGAGATGTGAATGAATGGATAAATAAAAAATGGCTGAACTCTGGTTGAACATGTGGTACAAATACTTGAGGCAGGTAATATGGAAGAACACATCCAGGATATAGAGACACAAGAGAAAGGTGGCCCCTTGGTGCTGGAAATACGCGGCAATTCACTGGATGACGGTCCGGGCATAAGGAGCGTCGTGTTCATGAAGGGTTGCCCGCTGTTTTGCGTGTGGTGTCATAATCCTGAGAGCAAGAAACCGGGTCCCGAGTTGTTGTTCGATGCCTCAATATGTGTGTCGTGTGGAACCTGCGCGGAATTGTGCGAGAGTGGCGCACTCATTATGAAGAAAAAAAAGCTCATCTTTGACCGGTCTAAGTGCAACCTCCGCTTCTCGTGCACCGATTTGTGTCCTTCTGGAGCATTGGAACGCGCCGGTAAATCCATGACTGTTGATAATGTAATCGACGCGGTCATGAAGGATAAACCGTTTTATGACACGTCGGGATTAGAGGGCTCCCTGAATCTTATTTTTTTTGAATCGTACATCTTTGCCAGTGCATTGTTGCAGCAGTATGTGCAGGAGAAAGGGCATCCTCTTGAACTCATGATCGAATATGTTGTGCCTGAGTATCGGGCATATTTTCTGAAGGCTCTGGTGTCCAAAGTAGTTATGATTCCTTTGTGCAGCACATAGCTATCTTTAGGTATATGTTCACATACAGGAAGTACCGATAGATCATTTATGAGAGGATAAAGGGGGTTTTGAACGACCACCTGGCCGTTTTTTCGGAAAGCGAGGCTGTTGATGGTCTCCACACTGGATTTACTGGCAATTGCATTGGCGAAATCCACAATGAAATTTTCTCCTTCACCAATGCATATGAAGTCCGTGTTGGCGGCGGCAAACCTTTATCTTATTTGATTCAGTATGGAATTGTTTAAATCAATACTTTATTAAAATCAAATGTTTATTGTTCGGGAAGTTTAAGAGAACATTATCGTATTGCGCTGAGAATGTTGGTTTGCTCCGGCACGGGCAGGTCTCTGGGGCGTGATCGGAAATACTGTGTTTCAGCCTCCGCAGGTGTTAGAAACTGCACTTTAGAAAATCCTGCGCTATATAGTTTTTCTTCGATTTCATAGGGTTCGAAATGACTCAGCCATGGTTCACCAAGATTCGTGACGCTCTGGGCAATTATTGAAGGAACGTCGCCCGGCGGCCGCACGAATGTCAATACTATCTCACTGCCTGCCGGAAACATGGCAACAGAGTGGAGCACATCATCAATGGCGTCTTCTTTGAGATACATCATTACACCCAGCCAGGAGAAAAAAACCGGTTTGTCTATGGAAACATTATACCTGCGCAGACCTTCATGCAATGATTCGCGTTCAAAATTAATATCGGCAAACGAAACATTTCCCGGAATTGTAAGTTTCGCCTCATCAATGTAGGAGCGTTTCAGTGATTGCGTGCCCGAATGATCAACTTCCACAATATTTAATCCCTTTGCCCACGAAGGCTGCCTCAGTGCGAATGTATCGAAACCAGCGCCGAGGATTATATATTGCCTGATTCCGCGCGAAAAAGCGGCAGCGAGTCTATCTTCCGTAAAACGTGAACGCAGAATTATCCGGGTGCGCAATGCCAAAACTTCGGGAGTTTGATAATGATCTTTCGTGTCTTGAATATTCTTTAATGCTTCAGGACCGAGAAGCGGCAGGGCGACCGGATCGTCGAAAAGCAGGGGCTTCGCTTCCAGCAACTGGTGTGCAGCCCGCATATACGCAGTTGCTAATGCTGTAAAGCTTGCTTTATTATCAGCCATTCTTAAACCTCTTTAATGAATCCATGCCTGCAATTCACCAAGCGCGGTTGATTCTTTCAGATAGACGATATCATGCAAGAATGTCAAATGTTGTATTCGTGTTAACAGGTTTCGCATGGTCTTTTTTTCAATTGCCTTTCCTGAAACCGATGCGTATGAGGAAACATACCCCCACATGTGCTGAATGGTATTCCTGAGATTTCCTTTCGCGGGTGGACAGCGCAGTAGTGATACCAGTTCCGGATAAATATTATCTACACCCTTGCCGGTTTTTCTCGATGCAACCCAACCGCCCAGGTATTTATATTCGGCATCGTCTCGCGCCATTACAGAATATTGATGCTGCGCCCATAACTGCTGTACGTCTTTAGGTAAAGGAATCCGTCCCTGTTCAATATTTTTATATTTTTTAGAAAGGAGTTTGAATTGTGCGGCTGGTGTATCAACAAACACTTCCGGCCATTTCTGAGGTTGAGTTTTCAGCAATACGGGAGTTCTATCCACGTAACCTCTTAAGGTCATTTCCGCCGCTAACAATTTATGGCGCTGGCTAAGCGCCCAGCCGAATCCCTGCCAGCGCAGCGTTTCCGGATGCCGGGAGTAACCTTTTTTGTTGTACTTGATGATGGAAACAATCGCGTGCAATTCTCGGTGTTCACCGAGAAGGCTATTTCGGTTTAAATAACTGGGGTTGACGTCCCATACTCTCACAAAAGTTCTCCTACCATTCCAAAATCAAAGGGAACCCCGGCGAATGTTGAGAGTTAGCAATTCTCATCATCTTCTTCGGGAAGCAGATTCAATTGTCCATTCTCAGCACACTCGCCGAATTTTTTTCCCTTAAGTGAGCGAAGATCAATGACAGCACCGAACTTGCTGAAAGAGGTGAGGAACCTCTCGAAATCTTTTCCCCAGTAGATCATTGCACAGGACATGGGGGCGCCCTTTCCACCGTTTTGACCATTGACAAGGAACTTAAGTCGTGTGTCATAGAGGAAGCACACACCTGTTGCTACACCAAAGACATAATTCTTCCAGTGACCGGTATTTGTTGCCACGGGCACAAGCGCAAGAACTTCAGATTTGTGTTCTTTATATGCTACGGCACACCTACACAACCATCTTTTGATTGATGTACCATGTTCTTTGTTAATTCCGTACGGTGGATTTACATAGATGGTGGGGAAATTCCAACTCTCCCGGAGTCCGTCATGCTTGGGAAGTTTATATTCCGTTCGAGCATTTACAATCGAATACTTATTTGAACAGGGATCAAGGTCAATGCTTCCGCCAAAAAAATCGCGTACGGCATTGACATACTTCTCCGGTGTTCCCCATTCTTGGCTTAGCGTGTTGAGTGTTCGACCTGCTGTCATGTGTGAATATCCTGCCATCTCTTGCTTTTCAGTGTCTCAAGTTCTTCTTTGAGAACCGTAAGCTTTTTGCCAGCTGGGGCGATGATATTGAACCAGCCTTCAATCGTTCTCATATGTGACGTGAAATAGGATTGGAGAACTGCATCAGCCTTAAGTGAAATTCTAACCTTTGTGAATTGATTGACTCCCTTCTTGCCTGTGTAACTCGCCAGAAATGACTCTTTCGCTGCCGATAGTTCCTTCGTGGGATGGAACAACAACTCATCAATAAACTGCGCGATTCCCGTGTCGGTCAGGAAAAGAAGCCAATCGTAGGATTGAGCGAGAACCTTCAGTTCCTTGTTGTGATTCTCTGATGTGAACCAATTGCCGTGATTGCTAACAACTCCGACCGTTAGAATAAACCTCGACAGAAGTTCTGAATCGTCAGATGCAATAATTTCCGCCATCAAATTGTAGTAGTCACCATGTCGGAACGAGCCATCACGTTTCTGAATCAGGCCGCCCATGCTGCCATTGGTCAACCTGATATGACATTCTTTGTTACCCCTTTATGTTTGTCATTTTCTTCATGGCTAATAATTAATATAAGTAATCTTAAATTTGTAGATTTTTAATAACTTTTCGTTGATTTATGTATTTTGTACGATAATATTTGATGAAAATCAAATATTTAATATTGAGATTAATCGAGGATGCTTTTTGTTCTGACTACTTTGATCTTCTGGGCTTCGTCGGTATCGGATTTCAGAACATGAGCGATAATATCGGTGGGTCGGGCAGAACCTTCCTGAATGTGCGGCACGGCGAAAAATATTTTTTTGCCGGCTGTATCAAGAACAAGACTTTGCACGAAAGGACGAATATCTTTAATGACGGTTTTGCCTTTGGATATTTTTTGTATTTTGAATTCAGAAGCCGCTAGAAAATTCTTGATGTTTTCTTCCATTGACTTCAGGCGTGAAGAATCGATAGCGGCGGGAAGATAAAGCTCATATTCAAAGCCCTTTAACATTTGGGCGATGGCTTTTTCTTCGAAAGAAAGTTTGCTGATTTCTAAAATCTCAATACCTTCAGGCAGAGCGGAATTTATTTCACTCTTTAGCAAATTCAAATCTGATAAATATTCCTGCGCGGTAATATCCGCGTATTCCTGCCTGCTTCCCATGCCCACGGCGGTGGCGGTGGCAAAGGATATTTTAGGATGCGGATGGTAGCCGAAAGAATAAGCAAGCGTGAGGCTGCTGCGGCGCAAAGCTCGCACTAAAGCTTGGGATAGTTCCAAATGCGATAAAAACCGGGAGTGTCCAAGTTTGCTGAAAGTTAAACGATATTTTTTTTCTGTACCAATGGCAGCATCAGGAAGCGGTAATGATGACTGAACTGTTTTGACTTCATCTTTTACCGCAAAGATGTTTTTTGTTGTGGCGAAATCGCATACTCCGCAGTTCTGACAATCCGAAAACCGGCAATCATCTGTCACTGTTTGATTTTCCGCTTTTTGTTTTTCTTCCAGCAGAAACTCACGGGTCACGCCGCAGTCAATATTATCCCACGGCAGTCGTTCGTCAATCTTTCGTTCGCGGGTGAAATCTTCCGGTTTAATTCCCGCCTCCGTCATCGCTTCCTGCCAGAGGTCGAAACGCAGAATTTCAGTCCAGCCGTCAAAGCGGCAGCCTTTGCGAAAAGCAGCCTCCAGAAGGACTCCCGCACTTTCATTTCCACGTGAAAATATTCCTTCCAGTAAACTCATTTTTGCGTCATGCCATTTAACGCTCAGGTTGCGGTTTTTGATTCGTTTACGGATAAAGTCCTGCCGTTCATAAGTTTCTTCCAGAGAAATCTGTCTTTGCCATTGAAAGGGCGTATGCGGTTTGGGAACGAAGGTGGAAAGGCTGATGGTGACCTGCCCGCGATTATTTGCGGCTCGCAGGGCTTCATATCCCAGATTAACAATACCTTCCCAATCTTCCTTGGTTTCATTGGGCAAACCGAGCATAAAGTAGAGTTTAATTGATTTCCAACCGGCAGCGAATATTTTATCCACGGTGGAGAGCAAGTCTTCGGAGGTGTTGCCCTTGTTGATAATCAGGCGCATTTTATCCGTTCCCGCTTCCGGCGCCAGCGTAAAACTGGTTTTACGCGTTCGTTTGATTTCTTCCATTAATGTTGTGTTGAGAGATTCCACACGTAACGAAGGAAGCGCCAAGGCTACGCGCCGGGAGTGGTAGCGGTTCATCAGATTTTGTACCAGAGGCTCAATGCAACTGTAATCGCCGGAGCTCAGAGATAAAAGCGATATCTCTTCATGACCCGTTTCTTGAAGCATCCTTTCAGCCATTTCCATCAGCAGGGAAGTGTTTCTTTCGCGGTAAGGACGCCAGAGCATCCCCGCCTGACAAAACCGGCATCCGCGGGTGCAGCCGCGTGCTATTTCCAGTGTGATGCGGTCGTGAATTGTCTGCATCAGCGGAACAATGGGTCTTAGCGGATGTTTCCATAAATTGAGATCAACGACGTTTCTTTTTTTAATGATTTGATCTTTTCCGTGAACAGTTGGAACGTAAATGCCGGGAATCTTCGCCATCTCTTTTATCAGGTTATTTCGGGAAAGGGAGCTTTTCTTACCTGCGCGAATCGCTGCGCTAATTTCTTCCACGACTTCTTCTCCCTCGCCGATAACAAAGGCATCAATAAAATCAACTAGCGGCGCCGGATTAAAACAGCAAGGGCCACCAGCGATTATCAGGGGATGTCCTTCCTTGCGTTCTTTGCGGGCGAGCGGTATGCCTCCCAGATCCAGCATGTTCAATACGTTGGTGTAGGAGAGTTCATACTGCAAGGAAAAACCGATAATATCAAAATCTGTCAGCGGCGTTTGTCTTTCCAGTGAAGTTAACGGAAGTCTCCCTTCACGCAATTGCTTCTCCCTATCCGGCCAGGGGGCAAAACAACGTTCTGCTGCCACGTAGGGAATTTCGTTGAGAATAGAATATAGAATCTGCAAACCGAGATGAGACATGCCGACTTCGTATGTATCAGGGAAAGCCAGCAAAAAGCGGACTTCCGGTTTATCTTTACGGACAGCGTTTACTTCTGTACCGATGTAACGGCTGGGTTTTTCAGCGCCAAGTAAAAGTTCATCGAAATTATTATTCATAATTTACCTTCGGATTATAATCAAGCCGTCAAACTATTCTTCTGAATCGGAGTAAATATGAGGGTGATATTTGTAAGGATTCTTTTTGATATCTTTAAGTATGGACATCGCCATCTTTTTGGGAAAATTGACGGCGGCAAGATAATCCAGAGAATTACTTTTGAATGTGTTGATTAAATCATCACGGACAGTATCTTCATTTTTCTGAGGCACAAAAGACCGCTCCAGTTTATGTTCGTAGGCAAGTTCATCGCCCATGGTATTTTTTACCTGATCATAATCCTGAGCGTCCGTAAAATAAGATTCTTTCAGATAAATTTTCGTTTGAAAAGAAATTTCCACCTTAACCGTGTCGGCGGCTATGGTGCGTGATAAATCAAAAATCTTTAAAATCAATCCATTGGCTAATTTTAGTTCTTCAATTAAATTCATTTGCTTCCGATTTTAAATGTTGTTTTATTTGAGGATATAGCCCTTAGCATTTTTAAGCTTGACCTGCAACTCTAATCCTCTTATATGATATTCCTATATTTATTGCTCCGGCAACTAAATACTTAAACGGTGTCATTCACCCTCCCCTGGCCCCTCCCATCGAGGGAGGGGGAGAGTAGCTGGTAAGCTTCCCGCCCTTGAGGGGAGGGATTGAGGGAGGGTGAAATGTTGTTACTGCGAATTAACAACAATATATGCGGAAATCCAGTAATAATGTTTTAATGCCGTACTACAAGCTAAAAAACAACGAAGGTGAAACCGTTTTATGAGCGATGTCAATGCCATTTTACTTTTGTCCTGTGCCGATAGCAAGGGGATTGTCGCCAAAATTTCCGATTTTATTTTTCGTCGCAATGGCAATATTGTCCATGCCGATCAATATACATCCAAAACAGACAAACTTTTCTTTATGCGGATCGAATGGGAACTCAACGGATTCGCTCTTGGCCGTGATGAAATTTCCGCTGCTTTTGCGCCGTTGGCTAAACAATTTAAAATGAAATGGGATTTGCATTTTACGGATTATATGCCGCGGACGGCGATTTTTGTCTCTAAACATCTCCATTGCCTGCATGATCTTATTTTGCGCCGGCATATGGGAGAGCTGGCGTCTGACGTTGAAGCGGTAATCAGTAATCATGCGGATGCCCGCGATCTGGTGGAACAATTCGGACTGAAATTTTTCCACTTTCCCATCACGGATAAGAACAAGAAACAACAGGAAGCTAAAGAATTGAAACTTCTGCGGGAGATGAATATTGATCTGGTGGTTCTGGCGCGTTACATGCAGGTTCTCAGCGGGAATTTCCTTAAATATTATCCTGATAAAATAATCAATATCCATCATTCCTTCTTGCCCGCGTTTGCCGGAGGCAATCCTTATCAGCAGGCCTATAACCGTGGTGTGAAAATTATCGGAGCAACCGGCCATTATGTGACGGCGCAACTGGACGAAGGACCTATTATCGCTCAGGACGTGATCAAGATCAGTCACAGTGACGCTGTTGATGCTATTCAGAGAAAGAGTAAGGATTTGGAAAGAATTGTGCTGGCGCGTGCTTTGCGTTTGCATCTGGAAAATAGAATACTCGTTTATGGATCAAAAACCATTGTGTTTGAATAACCCCAAATATATGTCTGATTCAAAATTTATCATCCTTTGCCAGCCGGATGAAAGAAAATCCTGTGGCGCCTGCTGCGGTCTCTACAATTATGTGGACAGCTCCCGCTCGTCTCTTGAGCAGCGGTTGCGTTTGCGCACCAAACGTTTCCAAAAACTTGTAAAGAATCCGGACGATGTTGCGCTATACGCCAAAGAAACATTTGCTGCCGAGGATTTTAAAAAGAGATATGAAGTAATTTATTGCTGCGAATACCTTGGTTTTCTGGACAACGAAGAAAAGAAAGTAGGCTGTCTTTTACATCCGGAGCAAAATTCCGGCCTCGATTTACGTGCTTGTTCATTTTACGGACAGGAACTTTGTGCCGGTCATTTTTGCCCCAGCCATCATTTTATTCCCCAGTCTCAATCTAAAATTCTGATAAAGATAATTGATGACTGGTACCTTTACGGTCTCGTTTTGACCGATATTGATCTGGTTACCCAGTACTTCCGTTTGATTGCTGATAGAATCGGCAATGAACTTAAACCGGAAGTATTCGATAATGTATCTTTAAAAAATATTGCGCTGGAATATTTTAACTGGAAACTTACCTGGCCGTTTCGTTCGCTGGAAACAAACCGGTTGGGTAAATATTACTTTGACGGATCGCAATACATGATCAGTTATATTGACTACGCAAAGTTTGGCCGGGAAGTATCGCCGCTGAATGCTGTTTTTTTGAGTCTGTCTTCTTCATTTAAAAATACTGAGGAAATTGATGAGGCGGAGATGATGATCTGGTCGAATATTGAAAAATTCGTTTCTGTTTATAAGAGTGGGGTTTAATTTTTTTATTGACATATTACAATCACTTTGACTAGTGTTACATAAATTCTAAACCAAAGCGCTATTTTTGTTGGTCCCGATTCATCGTGATTGCCGGCTTCATCTTTTATTTAGAAATGTTGTGAGTCAGTTTTCAAAGAGATATTATTTAATTTAGAGGCTTTATAAATGGATCAAATATCAAAACAAATTCTTTTCTCCCGTGATGAAATTCAAAAACGGGTAAGAGAAATAGCTTCTCAAATATCCAAGGATTACGCCGGACGTGAATTAGTCGTTATCGGTATTCTTAAGGGTGCATTCATTTTTATGGCTGATTTAGTTCGGGAACTCAGCGTTCCTTGTAAGGTCGATTTTGTCAGGGTAGCGAGTTATGGCGCAGGTTCTGAAAGTTCAGGTAAAGTAGTGATGACAAAAGATATTGAAACTTCAATAAAAGGCCGGGATATTTTGATTGTCGAAGACATCGTGGACAGTGGTCTGACGTTGCAATATCTTGTTAATTGGTTTAAAGAAAGAAGTCCTCATTCGCTGAAAATTTGCGTTTTCTTAGATAAGCGCAAGAGAAGAAAAGTATCCTTTGAAGCTGACTATGCCGGTTTCACCATTGATGACGGATTTGTGGTAGGTTATGGATTGGATTTCGATGAACAGTTCCGTTTTTTCCCTGACGTTTATATAATTGAGCAGTAAACAAGAGGAGAGGGAATGATAATTCAGTGTAGGCAATGCCGGACAAAATTTAGATTTGATGATAATTTGATGCATGGCGCCGGTGTGTGGCTCCGGTGCAGCCGCTGTGGACACGTTTATTTTCAGGAAAATGCTCTGATGAAGCCGGAGAAAGATTTACCGTCAGAACCGGTCAAACCTGAGGCCAAAGCCCTAAAAAAACTTCAGCATAAGAAAAGAAGAGACCAGCTTAAAGACTTTGCCACACAGGGAAATGATTGGGATAATTTATAGATTTATCTCTTATTACCTTTCTTGCGGGATTTTTTCAGAGATATTACTTCCCGCATTTGAGCTTTGCGCTCATCTCGTGCAAAAAGCAATGCGCATATCGACGATTCTATATCCATCGCAGCCATTTTATCCATGCGTGGAACGATAGAACAAATATTTCTTAATTCTTCCAAAGCCTTAACCGAACGTTTCGCCAATGTTTCAGCCATATTTTCCGCCACCTTCATAAACTCCTCCGGTAGCGCAACTTTATTCACTAATCCGATCTTCAAGGCTTCATTAGCGCCGATAGGCTCTCCCAGCATTACTATTTCTTTGGCTTTTATGATACCGACAATCTGACTCAAAGGATAAAAAAACGGATTAAATCCAAATTGTAATTCGGGATGACAAAAGATCGCGCTTTCGGAGGCAACAACAAGATCACAAATAGTTACCAGATTAAATCCCCCGCCTAAAGCAATACCACCTACAGCCGCAATTATTGGTTTTTTATAAGAATAAATCTTTTTTAAATACTTCATCATTGATTCAAGAAATTCATCGCCTTCCTCATTAGGCAGGTTAGACATTTCTTTTATATCCATGCCGGCTGAAAAAACATATTCTCCACCGGTAAGGACTATCGCTTTAACCTCCGAATCAACCTCCAGATCAACAAAAACCGTATATAATTCCTGCCTCATCGTTTTAGAAATCGCGTTCATTTCGTGAGGACGATTTAATTTGACTACAGCGTACCCTTTTTTCTTTTCAACAATTATTGATTGATACGTCATTTTTTGTTATTTACCATTAATCGCAATTCTTTGCCGGTCTTAAAAAAAGGCACTTTTCTTTCTTCTAATTTTACTTCAGCACCGGATTTCGGATTTCGGCCCATACGCGGTTTTCGTTCTCTAACTTCAAAACTGCCAAAACCTCTTAACTCAATACGTTCTCCGCGTTTTATTGCATCCGTCATAGAATCGAATATTATGTTTACTATACAAGTTACATCCTGAAGGGAATAAGATTTCAACTCTTCCTGTAATTTTTTAATTAAATCGTTTTTCGTCATAAAATTTACTTTATCTTCCCGGATAATATATATAGTTTAACCCGCTCGTGCTTTCCATCTTCTCTTTAAAAGAACTGCTTATTTTACTTGCCGCATTTTCCAGAAAATAATCAAACATGGAGAAACGTTTTTTACCGGGATAAACCAATTCGTACTCGCCTGTTCTTCCCGCCATCTTACCTGCCAGTTTAGCCGCAAACGTCATGTCGCCAAGATAATCCACCAGTCCCAGTTCTTTCGCCCTGCGGCCGGAAAATACACGGCCATCGGCAATTTCGATAACCTTCTCTCTGGTAAGTTTCCTCTCCTTTACAATTACGTCAATAAATTGATTGTAAATATCATCAACCAGATCCTGAACAATCACTTTTTCCTCAGGAGTCATCTTTCTCAATGGAGAACCGATATCCTTATACTGGCCGCTTTTTACTACTGAAGATTTTACTCCAACTTTTTTAAGCAGTCCTTCAAAATTGGCAAACTGCATAATTGCTGAAATACTTCCAGTAATTGTGCCGGGATTGGCTACAATTTTATCCGCCGAGCAGGCTATAAGCAATCCGCCTGAGGCGGCAACCGAACCCATAGAGGCAACAACTTTTTTCTTTTTCTTGAGTTCAATCACAGCATCGTAAATTTCCTGTGAGGCGGCTACGCCGCCGCCGGGAGAATCCACCCTTAAAACTACGGCAACGATGGAATCATCATTGCCAAACTCATCCAATTGCTCGGTTATGGGTATGGAATCCGTAATTACACCGTCGACATGAACAACGCCTATCTTATCTTTCAAAGAAAAACTTTTATTTTTGCCTGAATACAAACCGGCTTTATAGAAAAAAAAGTAAGACGAGACACCCAGAATAAGAAGTATGAGCATTCCAAACATTACGGGATGTTTTCTCATTCGTTATTCACCTTTTTGTGAATTGTTAATTTTTACATCTGCCAGCGCCTGACTAAGATTAGATCCTATATTTTCTGTATTGTTAATATATTGATTGGATGTCGGGGCTGGCGCCGGAGCTTCCAGTTCTTTTATACTTAATCTGATTTTTTTAGATTTAGGATCAATACTCTTGACCACTGCGGATACAGTGTCTCCTATAGAATAAAGTTCCGATGAAGTCTTTACCCGCTTTTGACTTATTTCGGAAATATGGACAAGTCCTTCAATCCCTTCTTCAATTTCCATAAAAATTCCGAAATCTGTAAAGTTTGTTATTTTACCAGTTACAGTGCTGCCAAGAGCATATCTTTGGGATAAATCATCCCAGGGATTTTTTTCAATCTGTTTTATACCCAGAGAAAATTTTTCGTTTTCTACATCCACATTCAATACTACTGCCTCAATTTCCTGACCTTTCTTAAAAAATTCAGAAGGATGAGTTACCCTGTGTTTCCATGAAATATCAGATACATGAATTAATCCGTCGATCTTTTCTTCAATCCCTACAAAAACTCCAAAATTAGTAATATTCCTGACAACACCCTTAACAATTGTTCCGACCGGATACTTTTCTTTAAGTTTCTCCCATGGATTTGGAGTTGTTTGTTTTAAACTTAGAGAAACCCGCTTGGTTTCCGGATTTACCTCTAAAACCATAACCTTTATCGTTTCTCCTATACTTAATACTTTTGACGGATGTTTAATCTCCCTGGTCCAGTACATTTCTGATATATGTACCAGTCCTTCAACGCCCGATTCCAATTCCACAAAAACCCCGTAGTCCGTTAAATTTACAGCCTTGCCTTCGACAATGGAACCTACCGGGTATCTCTCTGTGATTTTCTCCCATGGATTATCCATCAACTGTTTAAGACCTAAAGAAACCCTCTCTTTTTCGGCATCAAAGGAAAGAACTTTGGTGTGAATCTTTTCACCCTTACGGAAATTTTCCGAAGGCTTGGCAATTCTGCCCCAGGAAATATCTGTAACATGAAGCAATCCGTCAATGCCTCCCAAATCAATAAAAACACCGTAATCGGTGATATTTTTTATCACACCTTCTACAACGTTGCCTTCCTGAATGGATTTTAAAATATCTTTCTTTTCCGCTTCTCTTTCCAAAGCCACTATCGAACGGCGAGACAAAACTACATTATTGCGTTTTCGGTCATATTTTAAAACGTTGAAATCCATGGTTTGTCCGACAAATTTATCTAAATCTTTAACTGGACGGACATCTATCTGAGAACCGGGAAGGAAGGCGGTAATCCCGATATCAACCGAAAGACCACCTTTAACTTTTTCAACAACAACACCTTCTATCAGAATATTATTTTCACAGGCATTTTTAATATCTTCCCAAATTTTTAATTTGGATGCCTTGTCTTTTGATAAAACTAAACTGCCTTCAGAATCTCTCTTGTCAATAAATACATCTATTTCATCGCCAACTGAAATATTCATATTTCCTTGCGCGTCTTTCAGCTCTGTGGCGGGAATGTAACCTTCAGTTTTCCAACCAACATCAACCATCACCCTATCATCTTTGACCTGAACAACTTTACCTCTGGCAATATCGCCATACTGAAGTTGATTAAGGCTCTGCTCAAACAGAGCTTTAAAATCCATACCGTCTTCTTTGGGTTGAGATGATTGAGTTTTGGTTGAAGAGTGCGCGTCAATCTCCTTTTCTTTTGTTAAGTTCATGTTGTTATGGTTAACCATTAAACTAATACCCCCTGTTTTTTATGAAACTCTTTTAATTTTTAAAGTTTAACACACTGAATATTAAATATCAACATAAAATCATGCATATTTTTTCATGTTTTTTTATTTTATTTAACCGAAATATAAGAAATAATTTTCTCTACCACACCCCCGACAGACAGATTATCCGAATCAATTATTACAGCTCCTTCCGGAACTTTTAAAGGCGCCAGCTTACGCTGTTTATCCTGTTTATCCCTTGCCAGCATGTCTTTTTGAACTGATTGATATTCAACCAGGACACCTTTTCCCAGAAATTCTTTGTAGCGCCTCCTTATTCTTTCCTCCAACTGCGCATCAAGATAAAACTTATAATCCGCCTGTGGAAAAACCACTGAACCCATGTCTCTGCCTTCGGCGATAATGCCTCCGTGAGCGCCGGCTTCTCTTTGCAGATTAAGCAATTTTTCACGGACCACGGCAAACGTTGATATTTTAGAAGCAGCCATACTTACTTCTTCTGTCCGGATTTTTTCCTCGACATCCTCTCCATCCACATACACTTTCATTCGGCCGTCAATCTTTTTGAGGACAACGGCGGTACTGGAACACAGATCAGTTAAGGCGGGAATATCTTCTAAAGATATTTTTTTCTTTAGCGCTTTATATGCAAGAGCGCGATAGAGAGCTCCTGTATCAAGATAAATATAATCCAGATTCTGCGCCAGAATTTTGCTTATTGTGCTTTTACCGGCGCCTGCCGGTCCATCGATAGTTACAATAGACTTTTTTTCCATATAAAATAATCACCACCGATACTTAGAATCTGTCATGAAATGAAAACTTGTCTTAAAATTATAAAGAAGGTAATATATCCGGTATTAAAATAACTATTTAAAAATTGCTTATGCGTAAATTTATCCAAAATCAATATATTTGTTTTGTAGTTGTCGTTTTTATCTTGCTTTGCCGGGCAATTCCTTGCCTTGCCGAATTCACCCTTGAAGATGAAAAAAAAGTAGGCAAGGAGTTCTATGATAAATTGATAGAAAATAAACTCATCTTCAAAAATAAAAGCCTCAACGATTACATAACAAAAATCGGCAATTTAATTCTGGAACAAACTCAAAAAGCTCCTTTTGATTTTCGCTTTTCTATAGTGGACAGCAACGCAATAAATGCATTTGCCACACCCGGCGGTTACATCTACATCAATAAAGGACTAATATTGGCTTCAGAAAATGAAGCTGAACTGGCCGGCGTTATTGCTCATGAAATCGGCCATGCCAACGCCCGTCATGTCGCCAGCATTATTGAAAAATCCCAAAAATTAAGCATTGCCACATTAGCCGCGATTATTGCCGGAGCTTTTCTTGGAGGCGGTGGCGAGGCCACTGCGGCTATTGCCGCTTTTTCCGTGGCTGGCGCCAGCACCCTGACGCTCAAATATACCCGTGCACATGAAGAAGAAGCCGACAGGCTGGGTTTAAGCTATCTTGTCAGTGCCGGCTATTATCCGGCAGGAATGATTGATTTTCTCAAAATCATGAAACAGAATGAATTCCTTTCCAAAACCATGCCTTCTTACCTGCTAACACATCCGGGAACTGACGATCGTATCTATTACATGGACAGTTTAATTTTAACTCAATACCATCAAAAAGGTAAAAAAAATATCATCGGCAATTTAAGCAGAATGCAGTCTCTCATCCCTTTGGATCAATCTGATCTAGACACAAAATACAGAGAACTGTCGGAGTCATTAAAAAAAGATGCTGATAATGTTGATCTTCTTTATAATCTCGCAGTAATTGAAGACCAACTCGGTCAAACCTCCGCCGCTCTCCAACACTATCAAAAAGCACGTAGTCTATCTCCGCGAGATGAAGACATCTTAAAAAACATCGGATTAATTTATATCAAGACAGGAAAAGCGGATCTTGCGCAGGATTATCTTCTCCGGGCATCAAATCTAAATCCCGACAATGATGAAATAACTTTAGCTTTGGGCAAAGCGTATTTTGCTTCCGGCAAATATCAAAACGCGCTTGATGGTTATCTGAAACTCAAAGACAAACTACTCGATAATGATGACATTAATTATTTCATTGCCATGACCTATGGAAAACTTAGCCATAAGGGAGAATCGCATTACTATTTCGGTTTATATTTTAAAAAGGAAGGAAAAAAGGAAAGCGCACTGTTTCATTTTAAAGAAGCGCGCAATTATTTCCCGCAGGGTTCGGAACGAAATACGGCCATTAATCAGGCAATAAAAGATTTGGAAAGCAACAAGAAGCCAACGCCACCGATGGACAAACCAAAGCGCTGAAGCGACAAATATTTTCTGTGAGACTTGACATTATTTAATCGCGGTATATCTTAGAAAAAAGGATAAAAACAAATGCCCATTTACGAATTTAAATGCAAAAAATGTAAAAATATATTCGAAAGCTTAATTTTCTCGCCGGCTGAGGAAAAAGACCTTTGCTGTCCTAAATGCGGCGCAAAAAAAGCCGAAAAAATAATGTCCGTATCCGCTAAAAGAAAGTCCAAGGGTTCATCAGGTTCAACTGGATCATCGTGCTCAGCCACCTCCTGTCCGCCCGGATGCTCCTGTCATTAAGTGAAAGATTCTTTTATATTGCGTAAAAGTAGATAATACATTATAAGACTCCAACTTTAACATTTTTTTTGAAAGGAGTCTCAACGTGAACATTTTAATTTTTGGCCCTAACGGTAGTGGCAAAGGAACACAAGGCGCAATAGTACAAAAGAAATATGGCGTGCCCCATATTGAAACAGGTGTTATTTTCCGGCAAAATATTTCCAAAAAAACCCCTCTGGGAGAAAAGGCAAAAGCATTTATCGATCGTGGAGAACTTGTACCTGACGATATTACCATTCCCATGATTCTTGACCGCCTGAAGGAAGATGATTGCAAAAAAGGCTGGCTGTTGGATGGATTTCCCCGTAACCTGGCTCAGGCAGAAGCCCTTTGGGCAGCGCTGGAAAAAGCAAAGATCAATCTGGATTATGTCATTGAAATTGATCTGGATCGTGAAATAGCCAAAAAACGTATCATGGGGCGCAGACTTTGCAAAATAGACAACAACCATCCTAACAACATTCACATTGACGCAATTAAACCTGCGGAAAAGGATGGCAAAGTTGTCTGCCGTGTTTGCGGATGTGAGGATATGTCCGCGCGCGCTGACGACCAGGATGCCTCGGCTATCGACAAACGTCATGGCATTTACTATGATACAAAGACAGGCACTTTGGCCGCTGTTAACTATTTCAAACAAAGGACAAAGATAATTTCTGTTGACGGCAGCGTTCCCGTAAAAGAAGTAACAGACGACATTTTAAAGAAACTTGTTTAATTTGTACGGAGAGACATTTGATAAAAGCCCTCTTATGTTCATGGGGGCTTTTTCATCTTCATACCGATAGAGATTTATGGAAAACATCAGAAACTTCAGCATCATCGCTCATATTGATCACGGCAAATCAACGCTGGCCGACCGTTTGATACAATTTACCGGTGTCTGCAATGAAAGAAACTTTCAGGACCAGATTCTGGATAATATGGATATTGAACGGGAGCGCGGCATTACGATCAAAAGTAACGCCATATCCCTGCCCTATCGCGCCCATGACGGAAAAGATTATATTCTGAATCTGATTGACACCCCGGGCCATGTTGATTTTTCCTATGAAGTTTCCCGGTCTCTCGCCTCCTGCGAAGGCGTCTTGCTCCTGATTGACGCGGCACAGGGCGTACAGGCGCAAACTCTGGCTAATCTTTATCTGGCTCTGGATCACAATCTGGAGATTATTCCCATCATCAACAAAATAGATCTCCCTTCCGCCGACGTTGAACGGGTGTTGGAGGAAATTGATTCGGAACTGGGGCTTGATCCCTTTACCCATATTAAATGTTCAGCCAAGGAAGGGACCGGCATAGAAGAAATTCTGGAAGCCATTGTCACGCGCATTCCACCACCCACGGGCGACTCTGCCAATCCACTGGCCGCTTTGATTTTTGACGCCAAGTATGACTCTTTCCGCGGCACAATTATTCATTGCCGCGTTTTTGAAGGAACGGTTAAAAGCGGCGATATCATAAAATTCATGTACAACGGCACAACTTATAAGGTGGAAGAGGTCGGCCACTTTCTGCTCACCCGCACTAAACGGGAAAAGCTATCCGCCGGTGAAGTCGGCTATATTATCGCCGGCGTGAAAACCGTGGCGGATGTGCGCACAGGCGATACAATCACTTTACAGAACAGGCCGTGCAGTAAGCCACTGCCCGGCTTTAAAGAAGTCAAGCCGGTTGTTTTTGCTTCCATCTATCCTATTGCTTCCGATGATTATCAGGATTTGGCCGATTCACTGGAAAAATATAAACTCAACGACGCTTCTTTTATCTTTGAAAAGGATTCTTCAGCCGCTCTCGGCCAGGGTTTTCGTTGCGGCTTTTTAGGCCTTCTGCATCTGGATATTGTGCAGGAACGACTGGAGCGGGAATATGATCTTTCCATCATTCTTTCCGTGCCCAGCGTGCGTTACCGTTTCACACTCAAAGATAAAAAAACAATCTATGTGGACAATCCGGCGCATTATCCTGATCCTGCGGAAATTGATAAAGGGGAGGAACCATATATCCGGGCCGCAATGATGCTTCCTGAGCGTTATCTGGGGGCGGTAATGAAGCTTTGCATGGAAAAGCGCGGCGCCAATTCCAACATGAACTACACCAGCCCCGGACGTGTAGAGTTATCTTACGAAATGCCGCTCGCCGAAGTCATCTATGATTTTTATGACCGTTTTAAATCCGTTACTCAGGGTTATGGTTCATTCGATTACGACATCATTGATTTTCGAGAAAGCAATCTGGTTTTAATGGATATTCTGGTTAATGGCGAAAAGGTTGATGCTCTCTCGCAGATTGTCCATCGCGATCGGGCGCGTGCGCGAGCTCTTCTAGCCTGTGATCGACTTAAGGAAGAGATACCGCGCCAGATGTTTAAAATTGCCATTCAGGGCGCCATCGGTGCGGAAATTATCGCCCGCAGCACCATCAGCGCTTTCCGTAAAGACGTAATTGCAAAATGTTACGGCGGTGATATTTCCCGTAAAAGAAAACTGCTGGAAAAACAAAAAGCCGGCAAGAAGCGCATGAAGATGATTGGCAACGTGAGCATTCCGCAGAGCGCCTTCCTTGCGGTTCTTAAGTCGGATACCGACTAAACCTTTTATCTCTCATTTGTAACGGTGGCATCACTATAATAAAAAATGTCATTGCTTATCCTCCGCTGGCGGAGGTGTCACGCAGTGACGGAGGTGGATAAAGTATTTTCAATTTACTGATTGAATAAATATTTCAAACAAACTAATTCATCCACCCCCTGCCCCCGCCAGCGGGGGACACTCAAAACACTAATGATATGAAAATTAATTACGACATAGAATCGCAGGCCGGGCTTTACATTCACATTCCTTTTTGCCTCAGCAAATGCGGCTATTGCAGCTTTTACTCGATTAAATCAATCCATCTTATTCCTGAATACATTGCGGCGTTAAAGAAAGAAATAAAATATTACCACGCTGTTTTCTCATCATTTGACACCATCTACATCGGCGGCGGAACCCCTTCCCTGCTTTCTGTTCAGCAAATTGACGATATTCTTACAACAGTAAATAAATACTACACAATCGATCGTCGAGCTGAAATTACTATCGAAGTCAATCCCGGCGATGTCTCACCCGAATATTTCCAAGAGTTGCGCAAATCGGGAATTAATCGTTTGAGCATAGGCGTTCAATCATTTGATAATAAAATTTTACAACTACTGGGACGCAGGCATTCAGCCAAAGAAGCTATCGCCGCAATAGAAACGGCTAGAGAAGCCGGTTTTGATAATCTGGGAATAGATTTGATTTATGGGGTTCACGGCCTAAGCATCAAATCATGGAAAAATACTTTGCAAAAAGCCGTTTCTTTCAGGCCGGAACACATTTCCTGTTACCAGCTCTCACTCGACGATAGAACACCCCTTTATAAAAAATATTCTTTGAATGGCTGGCATCTTCCCGATGAGAATACGGAACTCAAATTATTTTTAACCACCGCTGAAGAACTGGAAAATGCCGGGTACATGCACTACGAAGTTTCCAACTTCGCACGCCTTGATAAATTTAAGTCACGGCACAACCAGAAATACTGGCAGCATACGCCTTATTTAGGCCTGGGGCCTGCCGCACATTCTTTTTTGAATAACAAACGCTGGTGGAATAAAGCTGCCGTTAAAACTTATTTAAATGAGATTGCCCAAGATAAAATGCCGGCGGAAGATACGGAAACACTTTCCGCGGAACAACTGCAACTGGAAGCGTTATTTCTCGGCCTGCGCACCAAAGCCGGAATCGATCTGAAACACTACAAAACCAAATATGGCGTTGACTTGCTCGCGGATAAAAAAACTATCATTGACGCGTTAATCAAGAATAAGCTTGTGGAATTAAAGAACGGTTTTTTACGCCCGACCCGCGTGGGCATGGCTATTGCTGACAGCCTGGCTTTAATTTAATTATCTTCTAGTATTGCGTACTGTAAATAAATTGTCATATCGACCGAAGGGAGATATCTTTTAGGCTGGTTCAATTTTTTAGATTGAATCAGCCATTTAAATATTTAAAGCAAAAAAAGATAATAAGATCAAATAAGTGATTCAATCAGGATGGATGATTGAATCAGCAAGAAGATCGGGTGCAGTCAATGGTTGGCTTGGCTCTATTTCCATATTGAGTTATCAAATATTTGAGTATTGTCCGAAATATTGTTCTTCGATATATATAGCTCTTTTCTGTTGAAAGCAAGAATCAAAGTCCAGTTTATTTTTCCATTTTTAGACATTCTCATATATTAATGAATGTAACAGATAAAATTATCGTTCAATTTTTATCTTATCGTAACAGAGGTAATTTGCTGCTCAAGGCTATTTTTGATTTTTTGTAATTTTTCATCTGAAAAAGATTTTTCTTTAAGGAACTTTTTGTCCAAAGTTTTTGAAGGAACAAACTTTTGTAAAACATAACGGCTGGCGCCGGCAATCAGTTTCCCGATTTCTAGAATATCATTTTCCTCAAGTTGTGATTCTACGATGGTTGTACGGAATTCGTGCGGAGTTTTTGCTTTTAAAATAAGGTCGATGCTTTCTTTGATCGATTCGGTATTAACCTGCGTATTGACGATATTCTTGTATTTTTCCAGAGGCGCTTTGATATCCATGGCAATAAAATCGAGCAGTTTCTCAGCAAGAAGATTCTTGATAACCTTCGGCTGTGATCCGTTGGTGTCCAGTTTTACGGCAAATCCCATTTTTTTGATTTGTTTAATAAAAGACGTCAGATCTTCCTGAATGGTGGGCTCACCGCCGGTAATGGATATGGCATCCAGTTTTCCCTTACGCGTATTTAAAAATTCCAGAACTTCATTTTCTCTTATGCCGGGTTTGAACAACTTAGGATCAACCAATTCCGGATTATGACAATATGGGCACTTGAAATTACACCCCTGTAAAAAGACTATACCGCAAATTAACCCCGGATAATCAATAAGTGATACTTTTTGCAAACCGCCTATTTTCATTTTTCTCCTCTGATTCTAGAAACACAAATGCATCGCGTATAATGTTTTAACTTGCAATTCCACTTATCAATTTTTAATTGTTTATTTAAACTGGAAAACCTGCCGCGAATCAAATTCTTCCTGCTTACCTTTATTCCACTGTTTAACAGGCCGCAGGTAACCAACCACACGGGAATAAACTTCGCAGAAATCATCGCAAGTCGGACATTTTTCCTGTTCACCTTTTATATATCCGTGTGACGGACAAACGCTGAAAGTGGGAGTAAAAGTAATGTAGGGCAAATGATAATTGGAACAAATCTTATGAACCAGTCTCTTTACTGACTGGGGATCATCAATTCTCTCTCCGGCAAAGGTATGGAATACCGTTCCGCCGGTGTACTTTACCTGAATCTCATCCTGCAAATCCAGCGCTTCAAAGACATCATCCGTATAATCTACCGGCAGTTGAGTGGAATTCGTGTAGAACGGTTCCGCGCTCTTCGATTTATTATCACTGGCAGTAATAATATCGGGGTACTTTTTCCTGTCGATTCTGGCCAGACGATATGACGTCCCTTCCGCCGGCGTGGATTCCAGGTTATAATTGTTGCCGGTTTCTTTCTGAAATTCGATGAGCTTTTTTCTCATAAAATCAAGAACCTGTTTTGTAAATTCCTGGCCCTTATCCGAAGCAATATTAACACCCAGTAAGTTCAAACAGGCTTCGTTCATTCCGACAAGGCCGATTGTGGAAAAATGATTCTTCCAGTATTCATTGAATCGCTCTTTAACGCCCCGCAAATAATACTTGGTATATGGATAAAGATTAGTGTCAGTGAATTTTTCCAGAACTTTTCTTTTTGTCTCCAGACTTTCTTTTGCCAAGTCCATAAACCACTCTAATCTCTGCAGAAAATCTTTCTTGGACTTGGCCTGATAAGCAATGCGCGGCATATTTATTGTTATAACACCTATGGAACCGGTCAGCGGGTTAGAGCCGAATAATCCGCCCCCTCTCATTTCCAGTTCGCGATTATCAATACGCAGGCGGCAGCACATGCTGCGGGCATCTTCCGGGTTCATGTCGGAATTGATGAAGTTGGAAAAATAAGGAACGCCATACTTTGCCGTCATCTCCCACAAATCCTGCAAGTTGGGATCATCCCAGTTAAAATCTTTAGTAATGTTGTATGTGGGAATAGGAAATGTAAAAACCCTGCCCTTGGCGTCGCCTTCCGCCATTACCTGTAGAAAAGCCTTATTAAAGAGATTCATTTCTTTTTGAAATTCCTTATAAGTCTCTTTCTGCGGCTTGCCGCCGATGATGACATTCTGGTCAGCATAATATTTCGGTACGGTCACATCCAGCGTGACGTTGGTGAAAGGCGTTTGAAATCCTACTCTGGTCGGCACATTGATATTGAAAATGAATTCCTGTAGGGCCTGCTTTATTTCTTTAATAGTCAAATTATCGTAACGGATAAACGGGGCAAGCAAGGTGTCAAAATTAGAAAAAGCCTGTGCTCCTGCCGCTTCTCCCTGCAAGGTATAGAAGAAATTAACAACCTGACCCAGGGCGCTGCGCAAATGATTGGCGGGCTTGCTCTCTACTTTGCCGGAAACTCCCTGAAAGCCTTGCAGGAGTAAATCATACAAATCCCAGCCCACGCAATAAACCGAAAGCAAACTTAAATCGTGAATGTGGAAATCACCTTCCGTATGCGCTTTATGAATCTCCGGTGAATAGATTTCATTGAGCCAGTAAACTTTGCTCACTTCCGAAGATATATAATTATTCAACCCTTGCA